>JBDKHD010000176.1:0-14732 GCA_039797885.1 Pseudomonadota bacterium | reverse complement strand
AGCCGATGAAATCAATCCTAAAGGCGTTGTGCACTGGGTATCGGCAACGCACAGCAAGCCTGTGGAGCTGCGCATTTATGAGCGTTTATTTACGCACCAAAGCCCAGATAAAACCGAAGGCGATTTTATGGATTATGTGAACCCGCATTCATTGAGCGTAAAAACCGCCTGGGCAGAACCTGCGTTAGTGGAAGTCAAAGCAGAAACCCATTTTCAGTTTGAACGCGAAGGTTATTATGTGGCCGATCGTTACGACCACAGCTTCGATCACCCCGTATTTAACCTGACCATTGGTCTAAAAGAAGATAAAGGCTTGGCGCAAGAAGAATAATAGCCTTGTTGGTAGGAGCGCATTGTCTGCGCCCGAATTGGGTGTTTAAAATTACCTTGCAAAACATTCATCCTTATTGGTAGCTGCGGCCACTGGCCGCCATAAAACAGCGCGAAACATCATTTGTAGCGGCGGCCACTGGCCGCCATAAAACAACACGGAACATCTATGAGTATCCAGATTTACAACACGCTCACACGTCAAAAAGAAACCTTTAAACCCATTGTGGAAGGCGAGGTGGGTTTATATGTCTGCGGTATGACGGTGTACGATTTTTGCCATTTGGGCCATGCGCGTGTGACCACCGCTTTTGATGCCATTGTGCGTTATTTGCGCCATCGTGGTTATAAGGTGAAATACATTCGTAACATCACCGATATCGACGATAAAATTATTAATCGTGCTAATGAGCGCGGTGTGCCTTTTAAAGCATTAACCAAAGAATTTATTACGGCCATGCACGAAGATTTTGCCAAGCTGGGTATTTTGCCACCCGATGCCGAGCCGCGTGCCACCGATCACATTGATGAAATTTTAGAAATGAACAAAACCTTGGAAAAAAAAGGTTTTGCTTATGCTGCTCCCAATGGTGATTTGTATTACGCCGTGCGCAATTTTAAAGAGTACGGCAAACTTTCAGGCAAAGTGCTGGACGAATTAGCCGCAGGTGCGCGCATTGAAATTGACGAACGCAAACGCGATCCATTGGACTTTGTGCTGTGGAAAGCCGCCAAACCTTCTGAGCCTCACTGGGATTCCCCTTGGGGCATTGGCCGCCCTGGTTGGCACATTGAATGCTCGGCCATGACCCACAAATGCTTAGGCGAAACCTTCGATATTCACGGTGGCGGCCCGGACTTAAAATTCCCGCACCACGAAAATGAAATTGCCCAATCCGAAGCGGCGCATGGCAAAAAATTCGTCAACACTTGGATGCACGCAGGTGCGGTGCGTGTCGATGGCGAAAAAATGTCGAAGTCTTTGGGTAACTTCTTCACCATTCGCGAAATTCTGGATAAATACCACCCAGAAGTCGTGCGTTTCTTTTTATTATCCAGCCAATATCGCAGCCCAATTAATTACAGCGAAGACAGCCTGAAAGAAGCTCAAACCAAATTAGAGCGATTTTATAATGCGCTATTAAATGTTGCCGTAGGTAAAGTTGAAGATTGCAGCAACGATTATTCCACGCGTTTTCATGCCGCTATGGACGACGATTTTAATACGCCTGAAGCCATTGCTGCGCTGTTTGACTTGGTGCGTGAGATTAATAAATCCAGCGGTGTAGAGCAGGCAAAACTTGCGGGGCAGTTGCGCTTTTTAGCGGGTGTATTGGGTTGCTTGCAATCCGACCCGCAAACTTTCTTGCAAGCAGGCGCAGGCGATGAAGCCGCTTGGGTGGAAGAAATGATTGCCAAGCGCGCAGCCGCCAAAGCCGCCAAAGACTTCGCCACCGCAGATAGCGTGCGCAAGACCTTAACAGAAAAAGGCATCGTGTTGCGTGACGGTCCAGAAGGTACGACTTGGACTAAGTAAGCAAAAATACGGGTGTTTATTTTTAATAAGCGCCCGCATTAGTTATTTAGACAGATATTTTTTAATGAGATCGTTTTTAAATTTTTGGTTTTCTGGCTTTTCTTGTTCTTGATCAAAGCGTTTTAAAATTTCTTTAGCATTGGCCGTTCTAGGATGCAGGGAAAAGTAAATGGCTTCACTTCCTGCGCAGCCTGCCTCGCGTACAGGTTCTTGTACTTGATGTTGTTTTAATTCCCAGTCATTGACGAGATCGTTGCTTAGATAAAGATCGAGACGTTTTGCCTGTAACATTTTATAGAGACGAATCGTTAGATCTTCCCCCGTGATTGCAGTAACTTCTGAATTTTTGTTTTTTTGGCTTTGCAGGTAAAGATCCAGCTTGTCCTCGTAGCCATAATTATCAACTATGCCAAGACGTAACGACTTAAGGCTGTCGATACCTTGATAACGCCAAGTACTGTCGCTGCGTGTGTAAAAACAATTTTGATGCAAAATAATAGGAATCTGCGTTGTCCATTGCTCGGGGGCTTCGCTTCGAGTTTGCGTCACCAAGCCATCGAGCTCACCGGCTTGTACGCTTTTGGTAATGCGCGTCCAAGGGCCAAAAGTGATGGTGACGTTGATGTTTTGTTTGGCTAAAAGCGCTGTAACGTAGGCTGTTAGAATGCCTTGTTCGGGTGTCTTTTCGCAGGTGTAGGGGCACCACTGGGTTGCGCCCAAGTGCAATTCCTGCGCTTGAGCGCTATAGCTAAGTAGATGTAGCCACAGCAAGGTAATCAGCATGATTTCGCACTGGGAAAATTTTTTTACAGTGTAGAACAGAATGCTGAGGCTGCGAGTGCTTGCCTAAAATATCTTAAAGTTCAAAAGCCGCGTTAAACACATCCTCATAGTGCAAAGCAAAATGTACGGTCATGCCGTCTTTGATGTGCTCGGGCAGTTCATCAAAATCACGGCGATTGGCTTCGGGTAAAATCACTTCGTATATTTTTGAGCGTCGGGCGGCGATGAGTTTTTCTCGAATGCCGCCTACGGGTAACACTTGCCCTGTTAAGGTCAGCTCGCCTGTCATGGCCAGCGGGCGCTTGATGCGTTTATTCAGCATGAGCGAAATTAATGCCGTGGTCATAGTGACGCCTGCGCTGGGGCCGTCTTTGGGTGTTGCGCCTTCGGGCACATGCAGGTGAATAAAACGTTTATCAAAAAACTCAGCACTGCCACCAAAATGCTTGGCATGAGCGGCGGTGTAGCTGTAGGCAATTTCAGCGGATTCTTTCATTACTTCGCCAAGTTTGCCCGTGAGTTTAAAGCCGCGTGTTTGCTCGTGCACGCAGGCAGCTTCAATGGGCAAGGTTGCCCCGCCCATGGCTGTCCAGGCAAGGCCAGTCACTACGCCTACACCCGATAAAATGCGTTCGGCGCGGAAATAAGGCGCACCTAAATAATCCTGTAAATCTTTTTGGCTGACGCTGATTTTTAAGTCGGGCGTTTCTAATAATTGCACGACGGCTTTGCGTGCAATTTGCTGTAAATGTTTTTCTAAGTTGCGCACGCCCGCTTCACGCGCATAGCTTTCGATAATGATTTTTAGCGTGGCGTCGGGGATTTTGACCTGTGATTTTTTAAGGCCGTGGCGTTCAAGCACGCGCGGCCATAAATGATTTTTGGCAATTTCCAGTTTTTCACTGCTGATGTAGCCCGACAAACGAATGGTGTCCATACGATCCAGCAAAGGCGCAGGAATGCTATCGAGCTGATTGGCGGTGCAAATAAATAACACTTTGCTTAAATCCACGCGTAAATCCAAGTAGTGATCCATAAACTCTTTGTTTTGTTCGGGGTCGAGCACTTCCAATAAAGCCGAGGCAGGATCGCCTTGAAAGGATGTGCCCAGCTTGTCGATTTCATCGAGCATAATCACGGGGTTGGCGACTTCTACGTCTTTTAATGCCTGAATTAGTTTTCCTGGCAGCGCACCAATATAGGTACGACGATGGCCTTTTATTTCGGCTTCGTCGCGCATGCCGCCTAAACTAAAGCGATAAAATTTACGCCCCAAAGCATCGGCTACCGAGCGACCAATGGAGGTTTTACCCACGCCAGGCGGGCCGACGAGAAGCATGATGGAGCCAGAGATTTCTTTTTTGTAAGTACCCACGGCTAAAAATTCGAGAATGCGTTTTTTTACGTCTTCAAGGCCGCTGTGGTGTTTGTCTAAAATGACGCGTGCATTTTTTAAGTCGAAGCTGTCTTTGGAATAAACACCCCAAGGTACGCTGGTGGCCCAGTCTAAATAATTACGCGTAACGCCGTATTCGGGTGAGCCTGTTTCCAGTAATTGCAGCTTGTGCAATTCTTCTTCGATGCGCTTTTTTGCCGCAGCAGGCAGGGATTTGCCTTCGAGGCGTTTTTCAAATTCTTCGACTTCGGTAGTTTTGTCGTCTTTGGCTAAGCCCAATTCTTTTTGAATGGCCTTAAGCTGCTGACGCAGGAAAAAATCACGCTGTTGCTTGTTGATGGAGGTATTAACGCTTTTATTAATTTCAACATGCAGACGCGCCACATCCAGTTCTTTTTTTAATAAAACCAGTGTTTTTTCCATGCGTTTTTGTAGCGGTAAGGTTTCTAAAACCGTTTGCAAAGCGGTGCCTTCTGCGGTGGTAATGGCGGCAGAAAAATCCGTTAAGGGCGAGGGATCATTGGGGCTAAAACGATTTAAATAGTATTTTAATTCTTCGGAATAAAGCGGGTTGATGGTGACCAGCTCTTTGATGGCATTGATGATGGCAATGGCGTAGGCCTTGATTTCATCGGTGTAAGTGCGCGTTTCTTTGGGGTAGGTCACTATGGCGGTTAGCGGTGTTTTTTTGCTCAGCCATTGGGTGATGCGAAAACGGCGAATGCCTTGGGCAATAAATTGAATGCGCCCGTCTTCGGCTTCGATACGATGCACGCGCACCACGCAACCAATGGCAGGAATGCGCTCTACGCTAGGTATTTCTTTGGGGCTTTTGTCATTAACAAAAGTCAAACCCAATAATTTGTATTCGGTGGCATCGACCTGCTCTAGGGTTTCGCCCCAAAGCTCTTCATCGACAATAATGGGCTGCACTTGCGCAGGAAAAAACGGGCGGCCATTAACGGGTAAAATGGGCAGCTCCATGGGCATTTCTTCGATAGGCAGAGAGAGTGCTTGCGTGCCTTCTTCGTGGCTGATGTATTCGTGTTCATCTTCAGACATGGGAAAACCTACAGTAAAAACAGGCTGGTTTATATAGGGTGCAAAAAGGTAATTTCAAGGGCAAATAGCGCGATTCGGCCTGTCTTATGTCATAGCACGGCTAGGGGTTTTTGGTTAAAATCGCCCAACTTTTTCCTATAAAAACGAGTGCACTATGAAACAAACCAAGATTTTGCTGCCCGAAACCGAGATTCCAAAACAGTGGTACAACGTCGTGGCGGATTTGAAAAACCCACCTGCGCCACCGCTTGGTCCAGATGGTAATCCGATTAACCCGTCTGCACTGCAAGCTATTTTTTGCGACCCTATTATCGAGCAAGAAGTCTCGGCGCAGCGTTGGATAGATATTCCGCAAGAGGTGCGCGAAATTTACCAGCAGTGGCGCCCAAGCCCGATGTTTCGTGCTCACGCACTGGAAAAAGCCTTAGGCACGCCTGCCAAAATTTATTATAAATACGAAGGGGTGAGCGCCGCAGGCAGCCACAAATTAAACTCTGCGGTGGCGCAAGCCTATTTCAATAAAAAAGCGGGCATTAAACGTTTAACCACCGAAACCGGCGCAGGGCAGTGGGGCTCGTCTTTGTCTTTGGCGGGGCAAATGTTCGGCATTGACGTGCGCGTTTATATGGTGAAAGTGAGTTTTGAGCAAAAGCCTTTCCGCCGTTCAATGATGCAAACCTGGGGCGGTGAAGTTATTGCCTCACCCAGTAATTTAACCCATTCAGGCCGCAAAATTTTAGCCGAAGACCCGAACAGCCCTGGCTCTTTGGGGATCGCAATTTCTGAAGCGGTGGAAGAAGCGGCCAGCCGTGATGATACCAAATACGCACTGGGCTCGGTGTTAAACCATGTATTGTTGCATCAAACCGTGATTGGTCTTGAAGCGAAAAAGCAATTTGCCATGGTCGGTGATTACCCCGATATGATTTTTGCGCCTTGCGGTGGCGGCTCGAACTTTGGCGGTGCGGCGTTTCCTTTTTATGCCGATATGGCCGCAGGTGGTAAGCCCGTGCGTTTGGTCGCGGTAGAGCCTGCTTCTTGTCCGAGCCTGACGCGCGGCCATTACGCTTACGACTACGGCGACACCGAAGGCTTCACGCCTTTGATGCTGCAATACACCTTAGGCCACGATTTTATGCCACCGAGCATTCACGCAGGTGGCTTGCGCTACCACGGTGCCTCGGCGTTGGTGTCGCAGATGTATCACGAAAAGCTGATTGAGGCTGTCGCTGTGCCACAGGTGGCGACCTTTGAAGCCGGTGTTATTTTTGCGCGTAGTGAAGGTATTATTCCTGCGCCTGAGTCCACGCATGCTATTCGTGCCTGTATTGATGAAGCGTTGCGTTGTAAAGAAACGGGCGAAGCCAAAACGCTGTTTTTCAACCTGTCGGGCCATGGCCATTTTGATATGGCCTCTTACGATAAGTATTTCAGCGGTAAGCTGGAAAACTACGAGTACCCTCAGGCCGAAATTGATGCGGCTTTGGCGCGCTTGCCGAAGGTGAAAGGCGTTTAAATTAATGGCGTTTAAATAAAAGGGGCGAAAGCCCCTTTTATTGGTTGATACGATCTTGCATAACAAATTAATAAAAGAATTAAGAGCGCATTAAAAGCGCCAATTCAGCGGGAGTGAGTTCGCGGTATTGCCCTTCTATTAAATTCAGATCATTTAAATTCAGTGCGCCAAATTGCTCACGGTGCAGCTTTATTACCGCGTTACTCAAGGCTGCAAACATGCGCTTTACCTGATGGTAGCGGCCTTCACAAATAATAATTTTCACCTCGGTAGCGCTTAGACGAATTAATTGTGCGGGCAGGGTGGGCTTGTCTTCATCGTCTAATAAAATGCCTTGGGCCAATAAGATTTCTGCGTCTGCACGCAGGGGTTCGGCCAAAGTAGCACGATAAGTTTTTTCAACTTTATGCTTGGGTGACGTCAGCTTGTGCGAAAACTGCCCGTCGTCGGTAATCAGCAGTAGCCCAGTGGTGTCGATATCCAAGCGGCCAACGGTGTGCAGCTCTTTTCTGTTATTTTTATTTTTTAATAAATCAAATACCAATGGGTGCAAGCTGTCGCTGTTGGCGCAGACGTAACCTTGAGGCTTGTTTAATAAGAGGTAGCGAAAGCCTGTTTGTAATTTCAATGTTTCGCCATCTAGGCTGATGTGGTCTTGCTCGGATATTTGTTGCGCGCCCGAGCTGGCCTGCTCGCCATTGACGAAAACACGCTTTTGGCGAATGGCTTTACCCGCCAGAGAGCGGGTGAGTTCGGTGGTATCGGCTAAAAATTTATCAAGACGCATAGCTAAATCATCAGGCAGTGGTTAATAAGAGCGCGCTCCATGCTTTGGCGAGTATTGAGTAACAGCAAAGCGTAAATGTTGTGCTTATCGACGCGGTAAATAATACGAAATTGGCTGCTGCTGTCGATGTAATCAAAATAATCTTTTAGCCCAAGTTCACTTAGCTCCAAACAAACAGGTGCGCTGTGTGGGTGTGTGCCGATACGCTGGGCAAAGGTAGAGATAGTGTCGGTGAGCAGGCTGTGCGCCTGCGACGCCCCTGTTTTTTGCGCCAAATAATCAAAGTGCTGCAAGGCCATTTGGTTAAAGGTGGCCGAAAATATCACCTTGAGGCTCAATTTTGCTTGGCTCGATTATCTAAATTGGACAGCACTTGAGCCAGTGGCAGGGTGTTTTGTTGGCTCATATCACGCTCGGCGATATTGACCAATTTCAGCAGCGCCAGTTGTTCTTGCTGGTAGGCAAACTGGGCAGGGTCTTGCACCACATAGAGCGGCTCGCCATTTTGCGTAACCATGACGGGCTCTTGCACGCTCATGGTGGCCAACTGCTTTTTAAAATTTGAAACGGTGGTAATGCGGCTATAGGGCTGGCTCATCATCTTGCTCCAAACAAAGGCTTGGCTCTAACTTAATACAAACGGCTAGGAGAAGTCCATATAAAGTCCATATTTTGACCTGTTTAAAAAAGATACAAAGCATCCTGCTTTCAGCACCATAAAGCGCTAGCGGCTGGGCGAGCCTGTCGGTACAATTCGCGCCCAATTTTAGTAATGCCTGCAAGTGAGGGCGGTATGTCAGAGTTTAACGGTAAAGTCGGTTTTGTTTCCTTGGGCTGCCCCAAGGCCTTGGTGGATTCTGAGAAAATCCTTACCCAGCTGCAAATCGACGGTTACGAAGTGGTCAATAGCTACGCCAATGCAGACCTAGTAGTGGTCAACACCTGTGGCTTTATCGACGCTGCCAAACAAGAGTCCTTGGATGCCATTCGTGAAGCCATGGTCGAAAATGGCAAGGTGATAGTCACCGGCTGCATGGGCAAGGGCAAAGACGCCGACACCATCAAAGAATTAAACCCAGGCATTTTGGCGGTCACAGGCCCCCAGCAATACGAAGAAGTGATGGGCGCGGTGCATCAGTATGTGCCACCGAAAAAAGACCATAACCCCTACATTGACCTAGTGCCAGCGCAGGGCGTGAAGCTCACACCGCGCCATTATTCTTATGTAAAAATTTCCGAAGGCTGCAACCACACTTGCACTTTCTGCATTATTCCCAGTATGCGTGGCAAGCACGTTAGCCGCCCCGCCAGCGCGATTTTAGAAGAAGCGCGCAAATTGGTGGCCGCTGGCACCAAAGAGTTGCTGATTATTTCGCAAGACACCTCAGCCTATGGCGTGGATTTGAAATACCGCGAAGATAACTGGCAAGGTAAAACCATCAAATCCAATCTTTATGATTTGTGTAATGAGCTGGGCGATATGGGCGTGTGGGTGCGTCTGCATTATGTGTACCCATACCCCAATGTGGACGACATTATTCCTTTAATGGCGCAGGGCAAAATTCTACCGTATTTAGATATTCCGTTTCAGCACGCCAATGCGCGTATTTTGAAGGCGATGAAGCGCCCCGCGCATTCAGAAAATACTTTGGAGCGTATTAAAAAATGGCGCGCACAAGTGCCCGATTTAACCATTCGCTCGACCTTTATCGTCGGCTTCCCAGGTGAAACCGAGGCAGAATTTGAAGAGCTGCTAACTTGGCTGGAAGAAGCGCAGCTTGATCGAGTGGGTTGCTTTAAATACAGCCCAGTAGAAGGAGCTGCGGCGAATGACTTGCCTGATCCAGTATCAGAAGAAGTGAAAGAAGAGCGTTACGCGCGTTTTATGGAAAAACAGCAAGAGATCAGCGCCAAGAAAATGCAGCAAAAAATCGGCACGCGCATTCAAGTGATTGTCGATGAAATTGACGAAGAAGGCGCGGTCGCACGCACAGTAGGTGATGCGCCTGGCATCGACGGCATGGTGTATTTAAACGATTTCTTCGATTGCGCCCCCGGCGATATTCTAGCGGTGGATGTCGAGCACGCCGACGAATACGATTTATGGGCCAGCCCCGTGCCTAGCAACGTCATTGCTCGCGGCTAAAGGTTTAATCGAGCTTGCCGCCATGTTGGTGCAAGCTCGATGTGTTTTTATCTGCCGTTCATTTCATCCAATAAACGCAAAATAATGCTCATAATTTGTTGATAGAGCAGAAAGCCTGCGTGCTGATCTTCAATGCCGACATCGACGTTGGGGTTATCGTTGACCTCAATCACCACTACGCGCTCACTGTGTTGTTTTAAATCTACACCGTAAAAACCTTCGCCCATGGCTTTGGCGGCTTTTTGTGCAGTTTTTAAAACTTGTTTGGGGATTTTATCCACGCCTAACGCATCGGATGCGCCTTCTTTGTTGCTGTTGGCAGAGTGGTTATAAATTTGCCAATGGTTTTTAGCCATATGATAACGGCAAGCGTAAAGCGGCTGATTATTTAAAAAGCCCACGCGCCAATCGAATTCGGTGGGCATGTATTCTTGCAATAATAAAATTGCCGAATGCTCATTTAGACGTGAGATGCACTCTTGCAGCTCGGCTTTATTTTTGGCTTTTTCTACGCCGATAGAAAATGACCCATCTGGGACTTTGACAATAATAGGCAGCCCCAATTCTTTAATGGCGGCGTCCATATCAAAGGGCTGGTGGCCGATAAACAAAAGAGTTTTGGGGGTATCGACATGATGCAGTTGCAAGCGTTCGTGCAAATACACTTTATTGGAGCAGCGCATGATGTCGGCGGGGCTGTCTATGACCAATAAACCTTGGTTTTCGGCGGCTTGAGCGATGCGGTAAGTGTGATGATCGACGTTGGTGGTTTCACGAATAAAAAGCGCATCAAACTCACCGATGCGCGAGGCTTCTTTGTGGGTAATAAACTCCACATTTAAGCCAATTTCTTTGCCCGCTTTTTCAAAGTTTTTCAGTGCGCCTTTGTTTGAGGGCGGCAGTTTTTCCTCGGGGTTATACAAAATTGCCAAATCGTATTTGTAGTTTTTAACCGAGCGTCGGCTGTGCCAAATTTTATGGCTAAACACATCCAGCGCATTGGCAAATTCGGTTTCGGCGGCGTCGTTCAGCTCTTCTAAATGCAACGATTTCAGCGCACTGATGGCCCACAGGTTAGCGTGCAGGCGGGTCAGTACGACATCCAGCACTGGGAAGCCGTAAGTCTCGAAAATACGTCTGGCCACCGAGGCCAGCTCAGGGTCGCTGGTTTGTCCAAAATAAATGCGAAAATGCACATCACCGCCTGCTGGGGTGGTGCGTTTATAGAGCGTGTCTAAATGCCTGCCGTGTCGTAAAGACAGCGGGTGGCCTGTTTCAAAGTTATTGAGTTCAGTGATGGCACGCACCGAGGGAAACACATGCCCGCCGCGCGCCTCAGCCAAGAGCGAGCCGTAATAACCCGTGCCTAAATAGCTGTAATCGCGGCAGAGGTTGATAACGTAGCCTTTGGTGGCGGCGTAGTCGCGCAAATAATCTTCGATGGCAAGAACTTGATTGGATGGGTAGTAAGGAGCCCAGTCGGAGAGCTGATCCACTAGGACGAGTAAGGGTTTCATGAGCTTCCTAAAAAGAGAGTTTGATTTTATAAAAACTAGGCTCACTATAGACTTAAATTTTTTACTTTGTTAGGGGAGTGTATGAGCGAGCAGGTAATTCGTTTAGCCACTTTGGATGACGTTAAAAATCTCGAAAACTTAGAGAATGCCGTTTTTGCAGGCGATAAATTAAACGCCAGGCGTTTTCGCCATTTTATTAAAAGTGAGCTGAGCGAACTGTGGTGTGTGGAAGAAAATGCCGAGCTTTTGGGCTATGCCTTGGTGCTTTTTCATCGCGGTACTTCGTTGGCGCGCTTGTACTCTTTGGCGGTTTCTCCGCAGGCGCGCGGGCGTAAATTGGGGCAGGTTTTATTGGAGCACGCCGAAAAACACGCCATCGAGCGCCATGTGCTTTTTATGCGCCTTGAGGTGCGCCAAGACAATCCCGCAGCGCTGCATTTGTATGAGCGCACGGGCTATCAAAAACTTAAAGTGCTCACCCATTATTACGAGGATGGTGGCGACGGCTGGCGCTTGGAAAAACGCTTGCATCAGGCTATTCCCTTGCCTGAAAGCCTGCCGTTTTATTATCAAACCACGCCTTTTACCTGCGGGCCTTCAGCTTTATTGATGGCTTGGCAAAGCTTGACGACTAAGCCCGTTATTAGTCGTGTTGAGGAGCTAAATATTTGGCGCGAAGCCACCACCATTTATTTAACCACTGGGCACGGCGGCACTTCGGCGCAGGGCTTGGCTTTGGCAGCGCAGGCGCGCGGCTTAAAGGCGCAGCTGTGGCTTTCCGCCGACGACGTGCCCTTTATTGATGGTGTGCGCAGTGAACACAAACGCGAAGTGATGCAGCTGGTGGCTGAGGATTTTGCCAAGCGTTGCCTGCAAGAAAAAATCCGCACGCGTTTGGGCGGTTTTAGCTGTGAAGATTTGCGTAAAGCCTTGGCTCAGGGCAGGCGTATTTTGCTTTTGATTAGTACTTGGCGCTTAAATCGCAATAAAGCGCCGCATTGGGTGTGGCTGGTGGATATGGATAAAAATTACGCCTACATCAACGACCCTGATGTCGATGAAAAACTGGAGCAAATTGAGTTGGACAACCTGTATGTCCCCGTGAGCATGGCCAATTTCAGCGCCATGATTCAGTACGGCAGCAAGCGCTACACGGCGGCGGTATTGCTGTCTAATTAGCGGAATGAATATAGGGTTCGGTGCGAGCGCTATCCCATAAATGGTCGAGGCTGTCGTCGCGTTCGGCGCGCAGTGCCACCCATTTATCAACGTTTTCGCGCCAGTATTCATTGGGCTCAATCTGTGGTGCGGCTAAAAGTTTGGCTTCCGTGCCTTTGTTGGCAAACACCAAAATATGACGAACTTTATAAGCGTGCAGCATAATAGCCCCCAAAACGAAAGCCGCCTTTATAACAAAACTTGGCGCAATCGCCTATCATAGAAAGCACTTTCACCTACGGAGGCTCTTATGTTTACCCTCGATGAACGCTTGCAAAAAGACACGGTTTTTATTGGCCGCCTGCCCCTAAGCCAAGTGCTGCTGATGAACGACAGCCGTTATATTTGGCTAATTCTCGTGCCCGCGCGCAACGATGTTTTTGAGATTTATCATTTAGACAGCGCCGATCAAATGCAGCTGGCTAAAGAAACTTCTTGGGTGCTGGAAAAACTGGCCGACCGTTACAGCCCCGATTCGATGAACATTGGCGCGCTGGGTAACATAGTCAAGCAGCTGCATGTGCATCATCTGGTACGCTATAAAAACGACTTCGCTTGGCCTAGCCCTGTGTGGGGTAACGGCGCGCCCGTGCCTTATAGCTCTGCACAGCTGGAGGGGCGTATTCACGAGCTGAAAGATTTATTAGCCAGTCAGTTTGTTGCCGATATTTGCGGGGAAGAAGACCCCGTCGTTGAAAACTACGCCTTGTGGTAGCCATGCAAGTTATTCGTTTATACATGCACAATGCGCTGCGTAATTTTAATTATTTGCTGTATTGCCAAGAGTCGCGTCTAGCCATTGCCCTCGACCCATTTGATGCTGATGTGCTGTTGCAAAAGGCGGGTGAATATCAGCTCGATATTCGCCTTATTATCAATACGCACGAACACAGCGATCATACTCAGGGCAATTTCGCCTTGCAGCAAGCAACAGGTGCGCAAGTGTTGGCGCACCCCAATGCGCTAGTGCCTGCCAAAACCGCCAATTTAAAAGCACAAGACTGTATTGCGCTGGGCAGTATGCGACTGCGCGTTTTGCCCTCGCCAGGACACACACAAGCGCATTTGTGCTTATTGGCGCAAGGCGATGAGCCTATGCTGTTTTCAGGCGACACCTTGTTTAATGCCAGTGCGGGCAATTGCAAAAATGGCGGCAATGTCGATGATTTATTCGACACCTTTGTGCGTGAAATTGCGCCTCTGCCTGATAGCACACTGTTGTACCCCGGGCACGATTACATGAAAAATAATTTGGTTTTTGCTTTGGATCGAGATCCGCACAATGTTTTAGCGCGTTATTGGCAGGAGCAAGTTGCGGCTATTCCTGCTGAAGATATGCCCGTAATGACGCTTGGCCAAGAGCGTAGCTACAACCCTTTTTTGCGTTTAAATCAGGCGGAGATTTACGCCAAATTGCAGCAAGAAATGCCCGATTTGGCTTGCGATGAGCGAGCGATTTTTAAAGCACTGCGTCGGTTGCGTGACCATTGGTAATTTGGCGCACCATTCGTTGTAATTCAGGCACAGCCTCTTGCTCAAACCACGGATTTCTCTTTAACCAAATTTGGTTTCGGGGCGAGGGGTGGGGCAGTACGAAAATGTTTTTCGGTAAATAATCGCGCCAATGCTCAACGCGTTTGGTAAGGTTTTTATGGTCGTCTTTTAGATAATAATTTTGCGCGTACTGGCCGATGAGTAGGGTGAGTTTAATCTCTGGTATGGCCTTTAGGAGCGCGGCGTGCCACTTGGGTGCGCATTCAGGGCGCGGCGGTAAATCGCCGCTTTTGCCACAGCCTGGATAACAAAAACCCATAGGCATAATGGCAAAAAGATTGGGGTCGTAGAACTTCGCTGCCGTAACTCCTAGCCACGCGCGCAAACGCTCGCCACTGGCGTCACTCCAGGGGATACCTGAATTGTGCGCTTTGATGCCAGGGGCTTGGCCGATGATAAGAATGCGCGCCCGTTTCCCTGCTTGCAAAATAGGCTTGGGTGCAAATGGCAAATGCGCCGCACACAAACGGCATGTGTGAATATCTTGCAATAAAGGAATCAATTTGCTCATCCTTTATTCCCTCAGAAAAGAAAACGGCCTACAGAGTAGGCCGCTTGCTCGAAAGGATAAAGCTTAAAGTGCTGCGTCTTTGAGTTTTTTCAGGGGCAGAACTTTAACTTTGGAAGTGGCGGGTTTGGCCGCTACGTCCATCAATTCACCTGGGCGGAAAGGATTGGGCACGCCTTTTTTCGCTTTGGTTGCAGGTTTTTTCACGGTTTTAACTTTCAGTAAACCTGGCAGAGTAAATTCGCCCACGCCGCGTTTTTTCAGGTGGCGTTCCATAATAGAGCCCAGCTCATCCAGTACCGCGCCCACGTCTTTACGAGACAAGCCAGTGACTTCGGCAATCTCGGTCAGCATTTGGGTTTTGTTGTATTTTTCCGT
>JBDKHD010000175.1:0-7705 GCA_039797885.1 Pseudomonadota bacterium | reverse complement strand
AGCGCGACTGGGTACGCGTGGTCGGCTATCGCGATGTGCCAGGCCGCCCCGCTATGTACGCCACTACCAAAGAGTTTTTGGATTATTTCAATTTAAAAAGCTTGGACGAGCTGCCCAGCCTGATGGAAATCAAAGCCTTCGACGATCTCAACCGTGAGTTGGAATTTGGCGAAGACGCCCACGCGCGCGTTGAACCCGATAAGGACTACGACTTCTCCAAAGAAGAGGTCGAAGCGCGCGGCGCCGATGTTTTAGCCGCCACCGAAGACGATTTGGTCAAGGCCGCCGAGCTTGTGGCCAAGGTCGAGAAAAACCTCTTTGGTGTGGCTCAGAGCGACAACGAAGAAGACGAACAGGATCACAGTGTCGGTGATCTGCTAAAAAAACTTAAAAACCAACAAGATGGCTCGTCGCAAGACGCCCAGGAGCACAACCATGAATGAACGCATACAAAAACTACTGGCTTTGGCAGGCATTGGCTCGCGCCGCGAAGTCGAAGGCTGGATCAGTGAAGGGCGGGTAAAGGTCAACGGCATTGTAGCCAAGCTTGGCGACCGCGCCAGCCGCCACGATGAGATTCAGGTTGATGGTCGCCGTGTCAACTTAGAGGAAGTGGGGCGCTATGTGCGGGTACTGGCCTACAACAAACCCGTAGGCGAAGTGTGCAGCCGCCAAGACCCCGAGAGTCGCCCCACCGTATTTCAGCATTTACCCAAAACCAAAGACGAGCGCTGGGTCAATATTGGCCGCCTGGACATCAATACCAGCGGCCTGCTGCTGTTTACCACCGACGGCGAATTGGCCAACAAGCTGATGCACCCCTCAGGCGGAGTTGACCGGGAATACGCGGTGCGCGTGCGTGGCAATATCGACGAAGACATGATCGCGCGCCTAAAAGAAGGCGTGCTGCTCGAAGACGGCATGGCGCGCTTTACAGACATTCAATTTTTCGATGGCGACGGCCAAAACAAGTGGTATCACGTGGTGCTGATGGAAGGCAAAAACCGCGAAGTGCGCCGCCTGTGGGAAAGCCAAGGCGTGGAAGTCAGCCGCTTAAAGCGCGTACGCTATGGTTGCATTTTTATGCCGTCCAACGTGCCCGTAGGCACTTGGATGGAACTTGGTCAAAAGGAAATTAACGATCTGTACGATTTGGTCGGCATGCCACGCCGTGACGTAAAACGTAAATCGGTCAAAGAAAAAGAAGATTTCGAGCGCGTCGCCAAGCGCCAAAAAGTGCGCCAAGAAGCACGCCGAACCAAGCCCAAAGTCGATAGTGCGGCAAAGCCTGCAAGGCCTTAGCGGCTTGCGGGTTCTGTGTTATGATCGCGCGCTTTATTGCATACCGAATTGAGCCTTTGTCTATTTTTTAAACGGTGCTCATTGAAAGGATAACCAGCCTAAGTCGTACGGCTTGGCCAAAAAGAGTTAATAAAATATGGGCGAGTTAAGTAAAGACATTCTTCCAATCAACATCGAAGACGAGCTGCAGCAGTCCTACCTCGATTACGCCATGAGCGTGATCGTAGGCCGCGCTTTGCCTGACGTGCGCGATGGCTTAAAGCCTGTGCATCGTCGCGTGCTGCACGCCATGAACGTACTGGGCAACGACTGGAACAAAGCCTATAAAAAATCCGCGCGTGTGGTCGGTGACGTGATCGGTAAATACCACCCTCACGGCGACGTTGCGGTATACGACACCATAGTGCGTATGGCTCAAAACTTCTCCATGCGTTACACCCTGGTGGATGGCCAAGGTAACTTCGGCTCGGTCGATGGCGACGCCGCCGCAGCCATGCGTTATACCGAAATTCGCATGAAAAAAATCAGCCATGACATGCTGGCCGATATCGACAAAGAAACCGTGGACTGGGTGCCAAACTACGACGGCACCGAGCAAATTCCTGAAGTGCTGCCCACGCGTGTGCCCAATCTATTAATTAACGGCTCCTCGGGTATTGCCGTGGGTATGGCCACCAATATTGCCCCGCACAACCTTACTGAAGTGTTAAATGGCTGCTTGGCCTTGATCGACAACGCCGACATCGATATCGACGGCTTGATGGCGCATATCCCAGGTCCCGATTTCCCCACGGGCGCGTTCATCAATGGTCGTGATGGTATTGTCGATGCCTATCGTACTGGCCGTGGACGTATTTACTTGCGTGCGCGCCACCATTTTGAAGAAGCCGACAAAAACGGCAAAGTCAGCATTATCTTCACCGAAATCCCTTATCAGGTGAACAAAGCGCGCTTGATTGAAAAAATCGCCGATCTGGTGAAAGAAAAGAAAATCGAAGGCATCACCGAGCTGCGTGACGAGTCCGATAAAGACGGCATGCGCATTGTGGTGGAAGTGCGTCGTGGTGAAATCCCTGAGGTGATTTTAAATAACCTCTTTGCGCAAACTCAGCTGCAAGGCGTGTTCGGTATCAATACCGTGGCGCTGGTGGATGGCCAGCCGCGCACGCTGAACCTCAAGCAAATGCTAGAAGCTTTCGTTAAACACCGTCGTGAAGTGGTCACGCGTCGTACCATTTTTGACCTGCGCAAAGCGCGCGAACGTGGCCACATCTTGGAAGGCTTGGCTTTAGCGCTGGCCAATATCGACCCCATTATTGAGCTGATTAAAAAATCCCCCACCGCCGCCGAAGCCAAAGAGCGTTTGGTAGCGACCGCTTGGGCGCCAGGCTCCGTGATGGATATGCTTGAGCGTGCAGGCGAAGACGCTTGCCGCCCCGATGATCTGCCCGAAGAGTTTGGGTTCCGTGCTGGTTTATATTACTTGTCGCCCGTGCAAGCCCAAGCCATTTTGGATTTGCGCCTACAAAAATTAACGGGTCTTGAGCATGAAAAACTGATCGAAGAATATCAGCTTAAGCTTACCGAAATTGCCGAATACTTAGAAATATTAGGCAGCCCAGAGCGCCTGATGGAAGTCATCCGTGAAGAGCTGGTCGCCATTCGTGACGAATACGGCGATGTGCGCAAAACCGAAATCATCGCCGACAAGCGCGACCTGACTATGGCCGACCTGATTCCAGAGGAAACGCTGGTACTCACGCTGTCGCACGGCGGCTATGCGAAGACCCAGCCCATGGATGCTTACCAGGCGCAAAAACGCGGTGGCAAAGGCAAATCCGTGGCCAGCGTCAAAGACGAAGACTTTATTGAGCATCTCTTAGTGGCCAATAGCCACGACACCGTTCTGTGCTTCACCGACAAGGGCAAGGTGTATTGGCTCACTGTGTACGACATTCCGCAAGCCAGCCGTAACGCCAAGGGGCGCCCCATCGTCAACGTGCTGAACTTGGATGAAAGCGAACGCATTACCGCGATTTTGCCAGTGCCTGAGTATCGCGAAGACCGCTATGTCTTTATGGTTACCGCCTGCGGCGTGGTGAAGAAAACCACGCTGGATCAATTCAGCCGCCCACGTTCGGTAGGCTTGATTGCCTGTGAGCTGGACGAAGGCGACTTCCTAGTAGGCGTCACCATCACCGACGGCACACAAGATATTTTGATGCTCTCTAACGCAGGCAAAGCGGTACGTTTTAAAGAGTCCGATGTCCGTGCTATGGGACGCGGTGCGCGGGGTGTACGCGGCATTAAACTGGGCGAAGGCCAGCGCGTGATTGCCCTGATTGTTCCCGCAGAAGGCGGCACCATCCTCACAGCATCAGAGCGCGGCTACGGCAAACGTACCGAAGTGGGCGAGTTCCCAACCAAAGGCCGTGGCACTCAGGGTGTGATTGCCATGGTGGTAAACGACCGCAATGGCCCATTAGTGGGCGCGGTGCAGGTGTTCGATGGCGATGAAGTGATGCTGGTCAGCGACCAAGGCACACTGGTGCGCACTCGTGTCAACGAAGTTTCGGTGCTGGGCCGTAACACTCAGGGCGTCACCCTAATTAAAGTGGATGCCAAAGAAAAACTCGTAGGCGTTGAGCGCATCGAAGACCGTGATGAAGACGAAGACAGTCACGCTGTCGCAAACGCAGAAACCAACTCAGTAATAACCGAAGAAAATAACGGCGTAGAAATCGACGAAAATGACGCAGAATAATCCCTTACCCATGGATGAAACGATGCAAGAAAATATGGATGAAATTGATTTATTTGATTTAGTTGACGACATCAAAGAGCAGTGGCATTGGCTGCTGGGCACAGGCATCCTTTGTGTGCTGGCTGCGCTTTGTTATGCCTATTTGGCTACGCCTGTGTATCAGGCCGAGCTGGTGTACAAGCCTGTGAACGACACGGAATTATTGCAGCTTAATCAGCCGCGTTTAAAAGAAGTGCTGGGCGTGGCCAAAGACAGCCAATATATGAGCGCGGAGAATGCGTTTCGTGACGTTCGTGCTCAGGCCTTATCGGGTACGGTTTTGGGCGAGTTTTATTCCAAGCTGCTAAGCGAAGACAACGCCGAATTGAAAAAACTTATTCATCGTGATCGGTTGAGCACCGAGCAAAATATCAATCGCTTCGGTGATTTCTTTGCCACTGTGGATTCCAAAGCGCAGCAAGAAGACCTGTCGTTTAAAATTAAATTCGAGCTGGCCGATGCCAAGCTAAGTGCCGATGTACTAAATCGTTTTAGCCAATTTTTGTTAACCAAACAGGCTAACGAAGCGCAAGAAGACATCTCGATGCGCGTCAATGCGCAAATTGAACAATGGCAGCTTGAAGCTGAGAAATTGCGCTCGGAATACAACGCCGCCAAGCAGATGCGTTTGCTGGAATTGCAAGAAGCCTCGCGCATTGCCGCCAGCATCAATCAGCAGCGCCCAGTGTTTGATGGCGAGCGTTTTGCTGTCGGGGTACAGCCACCGC
Organism: Pseudomonadota bacterium; assembly: GCA_039797885.1. Classification (GTDB taxonomy): domain Bacteria; phylum Pseudomonadota; class Gammaproteobacteria; order Pseudomonadales; family Oceanobacteraceae; genus Venatoribacter. The sequence continues at coordinate 2,872 of JBDKHD010000175.1, read as the reverse complement.
TTTATATGATGGGTGAAAAAGCGCTGAAAGCCGAAATCGCTCAGCTTAATAACCGCAAGCAAAGCGATGAAGATAATTACATTAAAGGCTTGCCTGAATTGCTGTGGAAAATTAAAAACGCGCAAGCACTGAAATTAAGCTGGAATAGAGTGAAATACGTGCAAATCGACCGTGCGGCGGTAGTTCCTGTTACGCCCATCAAACCCAAAAAATTATTAATTGTGGCTTTGGGTGCGGTAGCAGGTGGCATGCTCGGTATTTTTATGGCCCTGCTGGCTGCGGCTTATCAGCGTCGTTTAGAACGTAAGCGCGAGCGCAAAGCCGCCCAAGTTTAAAATCATGCACTCTAGGGGTCTAGGGTGCATTTTTCATCCGATAGAGAAATAACAATGAACAGAGCGTATAACTTTTGTGCAGGTCCTGCGGCTTTACCTTTGGCGGTATTAGAACAAGCGCGTGATGAAATGGTGAACTGGCAAGGCAAGGGCCTGTCGGTGATGGAAATGAGCCATCGTGGCAAAGATTTTGTTGGCATTGCCGAACAAGCCACGCAAGATTTACGCGATCTGCTCAACGTGCCTGCCAATTATAAAATTTTATTTATGCACGGCGGCGCACACAGCCAGTTCAGCATGATTCCGATGAATTTATTTCGTGGTCAAAGCCCAGCCGATTATCAAGCCGATTACATAGTAACAGGCCAGTGGTCTGCCAAAGCCTTGCAAGAAGCCAAGCGTTACGGCCAGATTCATCTTGCCGCCAGCACCGAGCACAATAATTTCAGCTCGGCACCGAAACAAAGTGAATTGCAGTTAAACCCCAAGGCCAATTTTGTGCATTACGCAGCCAATGAAACCATCGGTGGTGTGGCTTTTGATTACATTCCCAATACTGGCAGCGTGCCCTTGGTGGCGGATTATTCTTCCTGCATTTTGTCTGAGCCTTTGGATGTGTCCAAATTCGGTTTAATTTACGCGGGTGCGCAGAAAAATATTGGCCCTGCTGGCTTGTGCGTTGTCATAGTGCGCGAAGATTTATTGGGACATAACATTCCAGGCACTCCCACCATGTTTGATTACAAAACGTGCGCCGACGCCGACTCCATGTACAACACGCCTCCTACCTACAGCTGGTATTTGGCGGGCTTGGTATTTAAATGGTTAAAAGCGCAGGGTGGCCTGAAAGCCATCGCTGAAATGAACCACCTTAAAGCCAAAAAACTGTACGACTATATCGACAACAGCGGTTTTTATGCCAACCCTGTGGCCAAAAATAATCGCTCTCTTATGAACGTGCCTTTTACCTTAGCCGATGCCGCCTTGGATAAAAAATTCCTTGCTGAAAGCGAAGCTGCAGGCCTTTTGTATTTAGCTGGTCATCGCAGCGTAGGTGGCATGCGTGCGTCTATTTACAACGCCGTACCCATCGAAGCCGTGGATGCGCTGATTGGCTTTATGAAGGGATTTGCCCAGAAAAACGGTTAAGCATCCAGCCGAATGAAATGCGGTAATGATGAATGCGAATGGCGACCTATGGTCGCCGCTACGAAATACCGATGGTGAAAATATCGGAATACCGTTGATGGAAATACCGATGGTGAAAATATCGGAATACCGTTGATGGAAAGATCGTAGCGGAGGCCATTGGCCTCCATTATGCGGTAACAACGAACCAGCGCCCAACACAGAACAAAAATATGAACGAAGCCCAAGAACTCGAACAATTGCGCAATCAAATTGACGGTTTGGATCAACAAATCCAGCAATTAATTAACGAGCGTGCCCGTCGTGCTCAGCAGGTGGCTGAGGTCAAACACAAATACGCCAAGCCTGGTGAAATAGTGGTGTTTTATCGCCCCGAACGCGAAGCACAAGTGCTGCGTAAAGTTATGGAGCGCAACACGGGGCCTTTGCCAGAAAAAGCCATGGGCAAGATATTTCGTGAAATTATGTCGCAGTGCTTGGCCTTGGAAGAGCCTTTGCAGGTGGCGTATTTGGGGCCTGAAGGCACATTTACACAAGAAGCCACCATTAAACATTTTGGCTTGGGCGCGGTCTGTCACAGCCAAGCCACCATCGACGAAGTATTTCGCCAAGTTGAGCGCGGTGATGCGCAATACGGTGTGGTTCCTGTTGAAAATTCCACCGAAGGTTTGGTCGCGCTCACGCACGAAAGCTTTATGGATCACAACGTCAAAATTTGTGGCGAAGTGACCTTGCGCATTCACCATAATTTACTCGCCAAAAACGGCACTGATATTCAAAAAATTTACGCGCACGCGCAGTCTTTGGGGCAGTGTCGTCGTTGGCTGGATCAGCATTATCCCAATGTGGAACGCATTGCGGTTAACTCCAATGCCGAAGCCGCACGTCGCGCCTCACAAGAGTCGAACGCCGCCGCCGTTGCCAGCAATTTAGCCGCCGATATTTACGAGCTATCCGTGGTTTTTGCCAATATCGAAGATCGCAGCGACAACAGCACACGCTTTTTTATTATTGGCCGCGAAGATACCCAGCCCAGCGGCAACGATAAAACCTCGGTACTCATTTCAGGCCGCCATGAATCGGGTTCGCTGTATCAGTTATTGCAGCCGTTTTATCAAGCGGGTATTAGCCTGACGCGAATTGAAACCCGCCCTGCGCGCAGTGGCGCTTGGGGCTATGTGTTCTTTATCGACTTTGAAGGCCATTATTACGAGCCACGCATTAAAACCGCGATGGACCGAGTACAGCGCGTCGCCACCGACTTTAAGTGGTTAGGATCGTATCCGAAGGCGGTGTTGTAATGCGTTGGGCGTTGGGCGTTGGGCGTTGGGCGTTGGGCGTTGGGCGTTGGGCGTTGGGCGTTGGGCGTTGGGCGTTGGGCGTTGGGC
>JBDKHD010000174.1:0-21902 GCA_039797885.1 Pseudomonadota bacterium | reverse complement strand
AGCCTCTGGCTCAGGCTTACGCGGGGCATCAATTTGGCCATGCCGCAAGGCTGGGTGATGGCCGCGCGGTGTTGTTGGGTGAGCAGCTCACGCCTGACCATAAACGTGTGGATATTCAGCTTAAAGGCGCAGGGCGCACGCCTTTTTCACGCGGTGGCGATGGCCGCGCGGCGCTTGCCCCGATGCTGCGCGAATACCTGATTAGTGAAGCCTTGCACGCGTTGGGCGTGCCCTGTACGCGTATCTTGGCGGTGGTAAAAACGGGTGAGCAAGTGCTGCGCGAAGAACCCCTACCTGGGGCGATTGCGGTGCGCGTTGCGGCCTCGCACTTGCGTGTCGGCACTTTTCAATACGCCGCTTGGCACGAAGATAACAGCCTCTTGCCTGCGCTGTTGAACTACGCCATTGCGCGTCATTACCCAGAACTTAATAGCACCTCAAACCCAGCCTTGGCGTTTTTACAGGCGGTGATGCAAGCGCAAATCGCGCTGGTGGTGCATTGGCAGCGCGTAGGTTTTGTCCACGGTGTGCTCAATACCGATAACGTCACCATCAGCGCGGAAGCCATCGACTTTGGCCCTTGCGCCTTTATGGAGCAGTACGATGAAGCCACGGTGTTCAGCTCCATCGACCGCCGTGGCCGTTATGCCTTTGGCGCGCAGCCCAGCATTACCCTGTGGAATCTCAGCCGTTTGGCTGAAGCATTGCTACCTGTGATAGACCCAAATCCTGAGCAAGCCGTTCATTTAGCAACCCAAGTGCTAGAAGGGTTTAACCCTGCTTTTAATCGGGCTTGGCTCGCCATGATGCGCGGCAAATTGGGCTTGCTCAGTGAACAGCCACAGGATGCGCAGCTGGTCGAAGACTGGCTTGCGCAGCTTCAGCAGGCGCAACTGGATTACACCAACGCGCACTTGCAGCTGATGAGCTTGGACTTGCCCAATGAGGCCGCTTGGCAAAGGCCAGAGCTTAAAGCTTGGCACGCACGTTGGCGCGTGCGCGTGGGTAACGATAGGCCGCAGGCTTTAACGCTTATGAGCCAGCACAACCCTTGGGTGATCCCGCGCAATCATTTAGTGGAACAAGCGCTCAATAGCGCCCAAGAGCAAGGCGATATGCAGCCCTTTCATGCGCTATTGAAAGAGCTGCAAACGCCTTATTTGCTGCGCGATCTAGCACAAAAATACTGCACGCCCGCGCGTAGCCACGAGCGCGTCACCCAAACTTTTTGCGGCACTTAAATCGGCGGGCACTATTTCAGTGCCGCCCGGTTTTACAGCCCCCAAAGCCCTTGTCGCCCAGTGTCAAAAACTCGCCAAGCAAAGCTTCTGCGCCATTGTGGGTGGCTTACTCATTCGGTGTGACGCAGGTCGATTTTGGTACGTTTGTCTAGGAAAACGTAACAGTTCAATGCAACTCAGTACAAAATTCCTACCGTTGTTAACACAATGCCAGTGGGCATTTCACGCCAAGTTATTATCATGTGCGCGACAATAAAGGGTTTATCACAGGCCAAGTAGGCCGCCTATTGAGAAATAAACAGCTATGTTACGCCGATTAAAAATTGCACAGCGCTCCATTTTAATGTTTGGCCTAATGGGGCTTTTGGCTGTAAGTATCGGGGTTTATGCCTTGGTGCAGATTCATAATCTTTATCAAAGCACCGAGAATCTGGGGCATTTGCGTTTAGCGCAAGTGACCACCGTGGGTGAGGTGCGCCGTGATTTATTAAATATCCGCTTGCACGCTTTGGATTCTGTGGTTTCAAAAATGGCTTACGACGCAGACAGAGCGAAGGAGCGTTTGCAAAGCACCCAGCGCTCTTATGCTGAAAATTATAAAAAGCTGGAAGCTCTTGTTAGCACCGAAAAAGGGAAAGCTTTATTACAGGAAGTCAAAGAATATAAAGCCCGTTACGATGAGTATTTGGCGCAATGGTTGAGCCTCTATGCACAGGAGAAAATCGACGAGGCCGTGGCATTGCGCCGCACGAAAATGCGCCCCGTTAGTGAGGACTTAATTAAATTCTTAGAAGAGCTGACCGCCTACGAAACCGCTTTGGCACAACAAACCGCCGCCACCGCAAAATCCATCAACGACCGCGCCATGCTGGGCATCAGCCTGGTTTTAGGCGGCAGTGTGCTGGCCATAGTGGTGCTGGCGGGGCTATTTAGCCGCAGCATTATCGCGCCTATGCACTTAGCCGTAGGCCACGCGCAGCGCATTGCCACAGGGGATTTGCGTCAGCCCATAGTGGATGAGGGTGAGGACGAAGCGGCGGCCATGCTTCATGCGCTGGCGCAAATGCAAAGGCAGCTGCACGACACTTTGACGCACATTTCCGACTCTTCGCAGCACCTAGCCGCCACCTCCGAGGAGCTCAGCTCGGTGACGCAAGAGGCGACAGGCATTATCACCAAGCAAAACGATCAGGTGACGCAGGCCGCCACCGCCGTAACCGAGCTGACCACCGCCGTACAAGACGTTGCCAGTCATGCCGCTGCGACCTCGGCCAATTCCGAGCAAGCCAACAGCAAAGCGCGTGACGGGCAAGATAAGCTCAATGAAACCACCGCTACCATCCACAATTTGGTTGGCGAAATCACCAAAACCAGCCAAGGCATCACCGAGCTTGCGGGCAATGTGAAGGACATCAGCGGGGTGGTGGATGTCATTCGCGCCATTGCCGAGCAAACCAACTTGCTGGCCTTGAACGCCGCCATCGAAGCCGCACGGGCAGGGGAGAGTGGCCGAGGCTTTGCCGTGGTGGCCGCCGAAGTGCGCACGCTGGCGCACCGCACGCAAGAATCGACGGCGGAAATCGAGCGTATGATTGCCAAAGTGCAGCAGGCCACAGACAGCGCGGTCGGCAACATGCACATAAGCAGCCAGTGGGCGAACCAAACCATCAGCACCTCGGGCGAAATGGGGCGTGCGTTGTTGGATATCGTGCAAATTATCGACCAGATTAGTGGCCAAAATCTCAGCATTGCCAGCGCCGCCGAGCAGCAATCCACGGCGGCCATTGAGGTGGATAAAAATCTGGTGATGATTCGGGATTTATCTTTCCAAACATCGGCGGGCGCGAACCAAACCAACGCCGCAAGCCAAGAACTGGCGCGCTTAGCCGAAAGCTTAAATGCCCGAGTGCTGCAATTTAAGCTGTAACTCACAACCATCTTGCAAATGATACTGTTTATCATTAAGATTCGCAGCCTGTTCACCTAGCCAGCCAAGATTGTTCTCAGCCAGCCAGTAATCTGCTTGCTGTCTGAGTCTTTGCATGAATAAAACCGCCTTAGTGTTGGCCTGCGTCATTTCCCTCCCTGCCACCGCCCAGAGCGCCGCCGAATTAGACACCCTAGTGGTGTCGGCTACGCGCGTCGAGCGTGCCTTAAACGATGCCCCTGTCCGCACCGAAGTGGTCAGCCGCTATGAGCTGGATCACACTCATGCACGCTCTCTAAAAGAGGCTCTAGAAAACGTCCCTGGTTTGCAGCTGCGTGAGATTCATGGCAAATCGGGCTATGAGGCCAGCCTACAAGGCTTAAGCAGTGACCAGTTATTGATTTTGATCGACGGTATGCCGCTTGCGGCCAGTACGGGTTCGTCGGTGGATTTAAATCAGTTGGCAGTGGCCGATATCGAGCGTATCGAAATCATCAAGGGTGCGGCTTCGGCGCAGTACGGCTCTTCAGCTATGGGCGGGGTGATCAATATCATCACCCGTCAAGCCGAGGCGGGGCTGCGCAGCACATTGAGCTACGACGCAGGCAGCTACGGCAAACAAAATATCGGTGAAAAAACCAGCGATATCGCCCAGCATCACGCCAGCGCCAGCCTAGAAGGGGGCAATCAAACACTGAAGGCTCGGCTATCGGCCGATTTGCGCAATAATCAAGGCTTTGATGCCAATCCCGGTACTTGGGTACGTCAAGGTGATGACAGCGAGCGCACTCAGTACGCAGGCCAGCTGACTTGGCACATTCAAGACGGTGCTTTTTTGGCTGCTGAAGTGCAGCAGTTTCAGGAAAACGACAAGCAATGGCTGCCTGAAACCTCGGGGCTTTTGCCCAATAAATACGAAGACATCGAACGGCTGCGTGTGAATCTAAACGCAGGCTACCGCTTTGCAGGCGGTGCCGTGCTCAACGCCAAGGCGCTGCAAGAAGACTATCGCAGCGATTCTTACAAACAAAACCTTGGCTATGTGCCCTTTGATAAGCGCCACATGCGCCTTGATACCGATTTCTTGTCTTTACAGTTGGATTTACCCAGTACTTTTTTAGGCATGACTCGCCATCAATGGCAAATTGGCAGCGATCTACGCCGCGAACGTTTAACGCAAATCAAAGATGGCGTGGCGGAAATTGGCAGCCAGGGCCAAGCCGCGCGCGAAAATTACGAAGTCTTTGTGCAAGACGATTATTTTTTCTCTGAAAATGGCGAACTGGTGCTGGGGCTTCGGGTGCAAAACGATTCGGATTTTGGCCTGCACAGCTCACCTAAGGCGGCGCTGAAATACCGCGCCTTTGAAGCCAATGACCAGCAAGTTTTGCTGCGCATAAGTGTTGGTACGGGCTATCGCGTGCCGAATTTAAAAGAGCGCTATTACACCTTCGACCACTCCTCGATCGGCTATGTGGTGATGGGCAACCCCGACTTAGACCCAGAAACCTCGGTAAGCTATCAAGCTGGCGTATTGTGGCAAATCAGTGCGCAACAAAGCGTCGATATCAACGCGTTTTACAACGACATTCAAGGGCTGATTCAAACCGATAAAAACAGCAGCGGCACAATCAATGGTGCCGCCGTATATCGCTATCAAAACATCGACAGCGCCCGCACTTTTGGGTTGGAGAGCGTTTATAACAACCAGCTAAACCCCAGCCTGCGCCTTAACTTGTCACACACTTACACTCAGGCGCACAACCAAAGCACGGGCGAAAAGCTCACACAAAAGCCCGAGCACATAGCGCGCGTGGGGCTGGATTATCAGGCCTGGGATCGGCTCAGCCTAGGTCTGCGTGGGCGCTTTCAAAGCCGAGAGCTGGCAGCGACGGCTCCAAAAGTTTGGTCGCCTAGCTGGTACAGCCTGGACCTTAAAGCTTCCTATCAAGCCACACCCGCACTTCGAGCTTTTGCTGGCGTTGATAACCTCACTCAGATTCAGCGCGACTTCAGCAGTGGCACCGATTTTGGCCCCATAGCAGGGCGCTTTATTTACCTAGGTTTGCAGTTGCAAACCGATTTTTTCTAACCTAAGGAGATGGATATGACTCACTACGCAAAATTGGCTCTACCTTTGGCTTCGGCGCTCTTGCTGGCCGCCTGTGGCGGTGCCAGCGACAGTAAGACGAACAACGCAGGCTCAGGTTCTACAGGCGATAACGGTGGCGTAAAACCGCCTGCGGCGGTCGTGCAAAGCTTTAGCGCCAAGGCACAGTGGGCGCTCAAGCCTACCGCAGGTAGCTCGACCTGCTTTGATTTTGATAGCAACAAAGACGTTGCTTGTGAGGGCAGTGCTTGGGATATGAAAGCCAGCCTAGGCGCTGGGTCGCGTGACTCGGTGCAGTTCTTCACCAACAGCGGGCCTAAAGCCACAGGTAAAGGCGGTGCACTGGGCGACACCTTTAATTTTACCTGGGCGCAACTTGCAGAGCTGAAAGACACCAGCAAAATGCCCGATGGCAACCCCTTGTTGCCGCCCATGTTTATCATCGACAGCATGAATAATGCTTTTGCCAGCGACAACGCCTACGGTGGTACGGCCTTTGAATACGCGGAACAAAAAATTCACGTTAAATACCCTGTGTATTTAGTCACCCTCAACAGCGCCGAAGCTTACAGCGCCAGCAGCAGCAACATTTACGCCGTGCAATTGGCGGGCTATTACGGTGGCGATACGGGCAACAAGTCCGCGAACATAAAAGTGCGCTATGTGAAGCTGTCTGAGCTGGGTAATGACGGCGCAGTTAAAGAAGTGTCGGTGGATGCTAGCCAAGGTTGGGCCTATTTGGATCTGACCTCGGGCGCTACTGTGGCCGCAGACGGCACCTGGCATTTAGGCATGAACCGTTACAATGTGGTTACCAACAGTGGAGCTTCAGGCTCTGGCACGGTTGGCTCTTTTGTCGCGCAAGAGTTGGATGATTTTTACGCTGACGATGGCAAGGTCATAGTCGCAAAACTGTCTGACCCTACTTTGGTAGATAAAGCCAAAAACATGCTGACCAACAACAGCGCCTGGTCCACGCCCAGTGCCGCCAATAAATGGGAAAAAGACACGCTTAAATCGCCGCTTAATCCTGCTTACAAGGGCGACCCCTTTACAGGCATCGACTACGGCTTCTACAGCTACACAGGCATGAATGCAAACCACCCATCTGGTGCGGGTACGCATAAGTTTCTTGCCAACCCCGAGCGCGGTGTGTTGCTGCGCTCAGGCGAGGGCAACAGTTACGCTCGTGTGCACCTAAGCAGCATTGCCGAAGGGATTTATACCTTCGACTTTGATGTCGCGCCTGCTGTGGCTAAATAACTTTTTGCAGGGCACTGCACCAAGGTTCACTGGGGCAGTGCCAGTCTAGCCAAGACCACCGGGAATTAGGGCTGGTCTATCGCCAAAGGTCGATAACTCTCTTTTAAGGAAAAAACCATGCTCTCTCCTCTTCAATCTGCCCTTGTGCTTAGCGCTGCCTTACTGCTTTCTGGCTGTGGTGGCAGTTCAAATGAATCCACAGATTCAACCACTACGCCGCCTGCCAATGAGCCAACGAACCCAACGAACCCAACAAATCCAACAAATCCAACAAATCCAACAAATCCAACAAATCCTACCGAGCCAACCAATCCAACAAATCCAACCAATCCAACAAATCCTACCGAGCCAACCAATCCAACGAACCCAACGAACCCAACGAATCCTACCGAGCCTAGCAATTGCGGTGGTACTTTCTGCAAAAGTGCGCAGTGGAAAGTAAAGCCCAGCGCCAATACAGTCGAATGCTTCGATTTTGACGCCAACAGCGCTGTGGCCTGCGAAGGCACGGCTTGGGATATGAAAGTAACGCAGGGCGACGGCTCGCGTGATTATCCAAAATTCTTCACCAACAGCAGCCCGCTCGATGCAGGCGGTGGTGGTGCGTTGGGCAGCCCCTTTAGATTCAGCTGGGATCAATTAAGCGCTCTGCCAGATACCAAAAATTCACCCGATGGCAACCCATTGCTTGGGCCAATGTTTGTCACCGACAGCATGGGTAATGCCTTTGCCAGCGACAATCCTTATGGCGGTGAAGTGTTCGCCTTTGAGGAAGCTGTTTATACGATTTATCCCACCTACCCCGTGATGTTGGTCACCACCGATAAAAGCAAAAAATACAGCGTCAGCAGTGCAGATATTTATGCTTTGCAAATCGTTGATTACTACACCAACAAAGCCTCAGGAAACTTGACGCTAAATTATGTGAACTTAGCCCATGCCAGCGAGGTTAAAACCGCTACCGTGGATGCCCGCTCCTACACTGGCTGGACTTACTTTGACTTAAGTGCTGGCCAAGTCAGCAGCAAAGAAGGCACCTGGCACTTAGCTTTTAACCGCTACAAAATCATCACCAACAGCGGTGCTTCAAGCGCAGGCACAAACTCTGGCAAAGTAGGGACTTATTTAGCGCAGAAATTTACTGGCTTTTACGATGCCGAGGGCAACCCAGATTTCGAGTATCTGCAAGATGAGGAGCTGATTGCCCAAGCACAGGCGATGCTGACCAATCAAAGCAGCTGGAGCACACCTAAAAAAGCCTCTGACTGGAAAACCGATGTGCTGGTATCGGCGCTTAATCCAACGCCCATAGACCTAGTCATGAACCCTCCGCTTGAGGTGAAGCAGGACTACGGTTTTTTCACCTTTACCGGTAAACCTATGCAGTTTTCATTTGTGTTTAGCGCCAACCCGCACCGTGGCGTATTGCTGCGCTCAGGCGAAGGCGCAAGCTACGCTCGTGTGCACCTAAGCAGTATTGCCGAAGGGGTTTACACCTTCGACTTTGATGTCGCGCCTGCTGTGGCCAAATAAGGCCGCTGCCGCCTTGGCTGCTTAACAGTAAGCGGCTAGGGCGGCGAGTATATTCTTGGTTGCTATCTCTTTGTGCTTATTGCAACTGATAGTACTTATCATTAAGATTGTCATCCGTTAAAAATTATCGTTCATGCCAGCCAGAGTTCGCTCAAGCCAGCCCCAGATATCCCCCAAGGTTTGATATGAAAAAATTGGTATTGGCTGGCCTTGCGCTGCTGCTTAGTCAGCTGAGCTTGGCTGCTCCTAAAGTTTTACTTGTTGGAGCTGCGCCAGTGCAGCTTGGCAAGCTGGAAATGTTGCAACCTTTAGCCAAAGAGCAAGGGTTGACCTTAGATGTCAAAATGCTGGACAACCAAGCCAGCCTCACGCCCGATCAGCTCAAAGGCTACGACTTTTTGGCCATTGATGCCGCTTACGGCCCTGCGGTGGCGATGCTGCAAACGCAGCTGTTACCCAGCTTAAAAAATACTGAATTTCCTTGGCTTTGGCTCAAGCGCGATGGCAATCAAAGCCATAAGTTGCCCGAGGAATTGGTGCAGCAGTTGGGTGTTTATTACTCAAACGGCGGCAAGCACAATTACAGCGGTTATTTTTGTACGCTCAAGGCACATTTAACTCAGCAAAAAGCTCAGTGCGCTGCGCCCAAAATTTACCCTGAAGCCGCGATTTACCACCCCAGTGCCCACAGCGAAGTTTTCACCAGCTTGAAAGATTTTTTGGTTTTTAAGAAAACAGGGAAAATCGTCAATACTGCTACGGCTGCCAAGCCAGATGGCCTAACGGGTGCATCCAAATTAATGGCTAAGGTCGGCGCAGCAATGGGCAAAAGCACAGACAAAGCACCAAGCCTTTTGCCTGAAAATACGCCCGTAATTGGCATTTTATTTCATAAATCTTATATGGATTCGGGTCTGACCCAGCCTTTGGATAGCTTAATTGAAAAGCTGGAAAAGCGCGGTGCTTTGGTGTTGCCTATTTACGCTTCCGCGATGAAAAGCGGTGAGATAACTAGCCTGGTGACCTACCAAGGAAAAGCGCGCTTGGATGTGCTTATCAATCAGCAAATTATGCTTAATTCCGCAGGGCGCAAAGAAGAGCTTGAAGCCTTGGGAGCATCAGTTTTACAAACAATTAACTACCATAAAGGCGATGTGGCTGCTTGGGAAAAAGACAACATTGGTCTAACGCCCATGGATATTCCGTTTTACTTGTCCGAGCCTGAATACGCAGGATTAATGGACCCAGTGGTGATTTCTGTCAGCAGCAAAAACGACGCTCAGCAGCCGATAGCGCGCCAAATGGATGCAGTGGTAAATAAAGCGATGAATTTGGCGCAGTTAAAGCTGGCCAGTCATAAAGACATTAAAACTGCGATTTTGTTTTACAACTACCCGCCTGGGGAAAAAAACTTAGGCGCGTCTTTTTTAAATGTACCGCGCAGTTTAGAAACCTTATTGGCGGACTATCAGGCGCGCGGTTATGAAGTCAAAACCTTAAAAGAGCAGGAATTAATCGATGAATTAACTTCACTGCTTGCGCCCTATTATCGCCCTGAAAAACTGGTCGAATTGGTTAAGCAAAATAAAGCAGGAAAGCTTCCCTTGAAAGAGTACTTGGCTTGGTTTAATGCGCTGCCTAAAACGGTGCAAAATCGCATTAACGAGCGCTGGGGTGCGCCTGAAAAAGCCAGTTTAAAAGTGGCAGGCGAAAACTATTTTGCCATCCCTGCGTTAAAGCTTGGCAACCAATACATTATGCCGCAGCCACCGCGCTCCGAGCGTGAAGCTGATAAAGAAAAACAGCTGTATCACGACACCAAAACCCCACCCTCGCACAGCTATTTGGCCACTTATTTTTGGTTAAAAAATACCGCTAAAGTCAATGCCGTGGTGCACTTTGGTACGCACGGCTCACAAGAGTGGCAGCCAGGTAAAGAACGTGGCTTGGATATGCTCGACGACCCTATGCTCACCATCGGTGATATCCCTGTGATTTACCCCTACATAGTGGACAATATTGGCGAAGCGTTGCAAACCAAGCGCCGTGGGCGCGCTGTCACTATTAGCCACAGCACCCCAGCTTTTGGCCCTGCGGGTTTACATACCCAATTAACTGCACTGCATGAATTGTTGCACCAATGGTTGCACATCACTGACGGTGAAGTGAAAAATCAAACGCAAAAAAGTATTAAAGAAAAAGCCGCTGAATTAAAACTGGATAAAGATTTAAATCTGGATTTAACCAAGAACGACTTTAAAGACAGCGTCGATCAGCTGCATGTGCATTTGCATGATATTGCCTTGGCCAATCAACCCTTGGGGTTAGCGCGCTTTGGTGTGCCCAGTGACAGTGATTTGCGTCTCTTTACTGTGCAGCAAATGCTCGGAGAAAAATTCTTAGAGGCCTTTTATAAATCGCGCAAAAATTGGCCGAAAAATATCGACGAGCCCAAAGAATTGGTGGCGATGGATTATGAAAAATTCAAACAAGGCGAGCTATGGAAGTGGCTGGATGCGCACATTCGCGGCAATCAAGTAGAGAAAAATAAATCTTTACAGCCCTTCGCCACGCAAGGCCAAGAGTTCTGGAAACTGCTGACGAATAATCAAGAATTAAACGGCTTTTTCACCGCGCTCGAAGGCCGCTATGTTCCTACTTCTTACGGTGGCGACCCCATTAAAAATCCCGACACCTTGCCCACAGGGCGCAACCTTTATGGCTTTGACCCTTCGCGCATCCCGACACCTGAAGCGTGGGAGGCGGGTAAAAAAGCCGCCGAACAATTACTGGAGCAGCATAAAGCCCAAAATGGCACTTACCCCACCAAGCTGGCCTTTACGCTCTGGTCGGTGGAAACCATGCGCCACCTTGGCATGTTAGAAGCACAGGCTTTTGCCTTAATGGGTTACAAACCCGTGTGGGGGCAGGGCAGCCGCATTACTGGCATCGAAAAAATCCCCGCCAAAGAGCTTGGCCGTCCGCGCGTGGACGTGGTGATTTCCGCGACAGGCCTCTACCGCGACCACTTCCCGCAAGTGATGAAATGGCTGGCACAAGCCGCCGATGAAGCCAGCCAGTTGGACGAGCCCAATAACCCCATAGCCCGTAATAGCCTAGAAATAGAGCGCAGCCTCATGGCCACGGGAATGAGCAAAGAGGATGCCCGTTTGGCGGCGCGCACCCGTATTTTCTCGTCGGAGTCGGGCGCGTACAGCACCGGCCTTGAAGATGCCACGCTTTCCTCTGACAGCTTTGGTGAAACCAAAACCGGCGAACAAGACCGCAAAGCGGGCGAAGAAAAACTCGCCAAACTGTATTTAGACCGCATGCAGTACGCCTATGGCCCAGATGAAAGCCGCTGGGGTGAAAAATCCAAGGTCAACGTCTATGGCGAACAGCTCAAAGGCGTGCAAGGCGCGGTGCTGTCACGTTCCTCCAATCTCTACGGCATGCTCACCACCGACGACCCCTTCCAGTATTTAGGTGGCATTGGCCTTGCGGTACGTCATTTAACTGGGCAGTCCCCCAGCCTGTATATCAGCAATTTGCGCGACGGTAACAATACGCGTGCCGAAACCGCAGCAGGCTTTTTGGCTAAAGATCTGCGCACCCGCTATTTGCACCCAGGCTGGATAAAGCAGATGCAAAAAGAAGGCTACTCAGGTGCGCTGGAGGTGCTGGGCAGTGCCAACAATTTATGGGGCTGGCAAGTGGTATCGCCTGAAGTGGTGCGTGACGACCAGTGGCAGGAATACAAAGAGGTTTATATCGATGACAAATACAAGCTCGATATCAACCAATGGTTCGAGAAAAACCACCCGCAAGCCCAAGCCCAGCTGATTGAGCGCATGCTCGAAGCGGCGCGCAAAGAGTATTGGAAAACCGACGCCAAAACCTTGCAAGAGCTTGCCGAGCGTTACTCCGAGCTTGCGCAAAAGTATGACGTGCAAACCGATAACGAGCGCTTTAAAGACTATGTGGCGCAGGCCGCCGCAGGCTTTGGCCTGATGAGCCCAGCTGAATTTAAAGCCCAGCCGCAAGCCAAGCCGCAGCCTGCGCCTGAAAGCGCCGCTGCCCCCAAAGAAGTGCAACAAGTGCAAGGGCAAAAACTGGAGAAACAGCCGCAAGCGACGGAACCCCAGCCTTACGACTGGCTCACGCTCTTTGGCATAGCACTGGTGCTGGTCACGGTGCTTGCGGGCGCGTGGAGGCAGAGGATTAAGGCGCAGGGCGCAGGTTCAGCCTAAGGCCGAGGGGCGGGCGGAGTGCTAGGTAGCGGCAGGCGCTGGCGAAGGCCATCCTGAACAAAGCCAAAAGCCTGCTATAAGGCTCGAGCGTACGCCAAGCACCCTGCGCCTACCTCCAGGCGCCCAACGCCCAACGAGTAAATTTAACCGAGGAAAAACTATGAACTTACAAATACTGATCGAAAACACGCTCTACAGCGCCAGTCAAATTTTTATGCTGCCGGTATTACTGATTGTGATGCTGCTGTTTTTATATTCCTTTTACGCGCTGGGTGGTTTTTTACTGCAAAGCCGTCAACGCAGACAACAAAACGCTGCGGCGTTTGATTTATTAAGCAGTTTCAAACAGCAGCCCAGCATGACCGCCATTGAAATTGAAACGCTGGCATTTAAACGCCTAGAAGCGCCACGCATCGTTACTCGTGTCACCCCGATGCTGGGCTTGGTAGCCACCATGATTCCGATGGGGCCTGCGCTTAAATCCTTAGGCTCTGGCGACATGGCCAAAGTCAGCGACAACCTCACTGTAGCTTTCTCGGCGGTGATTATCGCGCTGGTGGCCGCCTCTGTTACTTATTGGATTGTTAACGTGCGCCGTCGTTGGTACGCCGAAGAAATTGTAATGATTGAGCAAGAGCGCAAAGCGCAAAAAGTACAGCCAATTAAAAATGATTTAAAAGAAGCCGCAGCGGATTTAGCGCAGGAGAGTGCCTAATGAGCCTGAAGTTATTAGAAGAAGCCGAAGCCGACGACCCCATTCTTTCGGTGGTGAATCTGATCGACGTATTCCTGGTGATTATTGCTGCGCTGATTATCAGCGTGGCGCAAAGCCCTGCGCAGCAAATGATGAAGGAAGATTACACTCTGATTAAAAATCCGGGTGCTGCCAACATGGAAGTGGTGATTAAAAAAGGCGAAACGCTGGAGCATTATAAATCCAGCGGCGACATTGGTGAGGGCGAAGGCTCGAAGGCGGGCGTTGCTTATAAATTAAAAGACGGTTCGATGATTTATGTGCCAGAGTGATAACAAGGAGACAGTAATGAACGTGCAAGCTCAGAAAAAAGAAAAGCGCCGACTAAAAAGTTCAGAGCTTTTAGGCAGCCAAACAGAGTTATTGATAGAGCACGAAGGTTGCTGCTATTGCTTGCGTTTAACTCGGCAAAATAAGCTTATTTTGACCAAGTGACGCCAAACGATGGCGCCAATTATTGACACTGGCCCAGTGTTGTAATTTAGCGCTGCTTTCTACTAAGTTGCGCATCAGGTCTGGCCACTGATTAAAATGGCCAGACTTCAGCGCCACTTCAAATTCTTGCAAGGCTTGCTGCAAATTGGGTACGCCGCAATAGCAGCTGGCACCGTGCATTTTATGCACCAGCTCCAGTAACGAATCGAAATTTTCTTCTTCCCAAGCTTCCATAATGCGTTGCATGTCTTCGGTCATCGGTTCAAGCAACATGCTGAACATATCAATGGCCAGTTCGACGTTATCGTTGGCGTGACGCAACGCCAAGCTTGGGTTAAAAATATCGTGATCGTCACTTTTTTCGTTGCGTATTTTAAGCTCAGGCGTCACCACCAAAGTACAACGATAACCAGTCCAGCGCTCAATGCTATCGGCTAGCTGCTCTTGGGAAATGGGTTTGGTTTGATAGTCGTTCATTCCTGCTTTTAATAACGCTTCTTTCTCGTCGGTTAGAGCGTGCGCAGTGAGCGCAACTATGGGCATATTGCCTTTATCTTGCAGTGCGCGAATGTGCAGCGTGGCTTCCAGCCCAGACATGCCTGGCATTTGAATGTCCATAAAAATCAAATCGACATTATTGTTTTTGACCGCAAGAATGGCTTCAGCCCCCGAGCTGGCAGACAACACGTTCAACCCTAAATCTTTTAGTAAATTATTTAAAAGCTTGATATTGGCGCTGTTGTCGTCCACCACCAAAATGTGTGGCGCATGGCGATGATTGCCATGACGTTCAGCGTGCTTGGGCGGCAGCATGGGTAAATGCAAAGCTTGGCGCAACAGTCGATACAGGTTTTGGTAGGCATAAGGCTGACTTAAAACAAAGAGTGCACCCAGTTTTTTGTAAGCCTCTAATTGTTCGGCCTGTACAGCATTAGAAAGCAATAATATCGGAATATTCAGCTTGGTTAAGGCGGTTATTTGTTGCGCTAAGAACCGATCCGAAGGCGAAAGCCGCGTTGAAAAAACAATAGCGTGCCAAGGTGCCATGCCCTGCTTATCGATGTATTCAAACAGCTGCGTCGGGTTTTCAAAGTCGTCGTGTTCTAGCTGCCATTGTGAGAGCAGATTGGCGGTGTTCATGCGGTTCGGCATGGACGATTCCAACAGGGCAATGCGGTGTTCGGGCATGGCGGGCAATTCATTAACAACGCGCTCTTGCAAGCCCACTTCAATATAAAAACTGAAAACAGAGCCACGGCCTAATTGGCTGGTAACGCGAATTTCGCCATTCATGGCTTCAATGAGTGCGCGGGAAATAATCAGTCCCAGACCGCTGCCGCCAAATTTGCGTGCAATGCTAGCGTCGGCTTGCGAGAAGGGTGTAAAGAGCTTACTGATTTGCGCTTCGCTCATGCCTATGCCTGTATCTTGCACTTCAAAGCGAAGGCTCGCGTGAGTTTTATTTTTATTAATTACCGAAACACGAATACTGATGCTGCCTTGTTCGGTGAATTTTAAAGCGTTACTGATGATGTTGGTTAAAATTTGCTTAAGTCGCAGCGGATCGCAGCGAATAAAAATAGGCACATCGGAATAAATGAGGTGATTCAGTTCGAGGTCTTTCGTGCTGGCCATAGGGGCAAGCATCGTGAGCACTTCTTCTAACGTATTACGCAAATTCATATCGATATTGTCGATGGTGAGTTTGCCCGCGTCGATTTTAGAAAGATCCAAAATATCGTTGAGAATTTTTAATAAATCGGCCGAAGATTTACGAATGGTGTCGAGATAATCGGCTTGACGTTCGTTTACCTGTGTACGCGCTAATAATTCGCTAAAACCAATAATGCCGTTTAACGGTGTACGGATTTCGTGGCTGACGTTGGCCAAAAACTCCGATTTCATCATACTGGCTTCCAACGCTTCGCGGCGGCCAATTTGCAGTTCGCTGTTGCGTATTTCCATTTCGTCCAGCGTGTCTTGCAAGTCTTGTGTGGCTTGTTTTAAGTTGTTTTGATATTCCAAATGTGTGCGCTCCAGCGCGCTGGCCATGGCATTGATGCCCGAGGCTAGCTGCCCAAGCTCACCGCCTGTGCGAATACTCACGCGGGTGCTGAGCTTGCCAAATTCCAGATTCCTTAAAGCGCGAATAAGCTGGCTTACAGGCACAGTGATATTGCGACTGGTACGGATGGCTACCAAACTTGAAAACAGTAATACCAATAAAATAATACCCAAGGCCGAAGCTAAATGTTGATAGCGCAGCAGACGGGTATTGTTCATGGACAATTCGACCTCCACCCAACCTAAGACTTTTTGCTGGGCATCGGATTTATGGCTAAAGCTGCCTGATAGCTCGTCGCTGATCAGTAGGTTTTGCGCCAAAATAGGTGTGCGTACTCGAATGGAATCGCTGGTGCGTAGTAAATACAGCTGGCCATTTTGTAAGTCGTGGGCAGTTTGTCTAGAGGTCAGCATTAAAGGCCCTGCGTGCGCCAGCTGCTCTAAGTCTTTATTAAAAATACTGACCGAGCGCACGTCTTGTTCTTCGAGCATGCTGTTGGCAATGTTTTGTAAAATGCCATTGTTGCCCGTAATCACGCCGTATTCGCAAGTGGGGGCAAGATGCTTGGCCAGAGTGAGGGTGCGGCTTTCTAATAAGTCGTCTAGGTCTTGCCAGCGTTCATGGATAAAAAATAAACCCAATGCCAAAGTAGCTAAGACGCCAGGCAGTAAGGCTAAAAAAAGAATGCGATTTTTAATACGCCACTGTTTCATAGAGAAAAAATAAAGGAAACACGCTAAAGGAGGCCTAGAGTAAAGCCCTTAACGCTTTTAGGCTATAAGAAAATGCGCATTTACTATTACCCTCTGGCGCATTAGGCGAGTAAACTGCGCCTTTTTGCTTAGGGCTTTCTCTTATGACAACGCTATTTTACCCCAGCATTGCGCAATGCATTGGTCATACACCATTGGTGCGTGTGCAGCGTTTATTGCCTGCGGGCAATAATACCTTGCTGTTAAAGTTGGAAGGCAACAACCCCGCAGGTTCTGTCAAAGACCGCCCTGCGCTTTCTATGATTATGCGTGCGCAAGCGCGCGGTGAAATTGCCCCAGGCGACATTCTGATTGAAGCCACCAGTGGCAATACGGGCATTGCTTTGGCGATGGCGGCGGCGGTGTTGGGCTATCACATGATTTTACTGATGCCCAATACCGCCACTCCCGAGCGCTGCTGGGCGATGGAAGCCTACGGTGCGAAATTAATTTTGGTCGATAACGGCATGGAAGGCGCGCGTGATTTAGCACAAGAAATGGCCGCGCGCGGAGAAGGAAAATTGCTCAATCAATTTGCCAACCCCGACAACCCAGAAGCGCATTATTTAGGTACAGGCCCTGAAATTTGGCAGCAAACCCAAGGCACAGTGACGCACTTTGTAAGCTCGATGGGCACAACAGGAACCATCATGGGCGTGGCGCGCTATTTAAAAGAGCAAAATCCACTGGTAGAAATCGTGGGGATGCAGCCTGAAGATGGTTCGTGCATTCCAGGTATTCGCCGCTGGCCGAAAGAATATTTGCCCAGTATTTTCAAGCCTGAGCTGGTCGATGAGGTGCTCAATGTTAGCCAGCACGAAGCCGAAACCACCATGCGTGCTTTGGCCACGCAAGAAGGCATTTTCTGCGGTGTATCTTCAGGCGGTGCGGTAGCCGGGGCGTTGCGTTTGGCTAAGCAGGTGCAAAACGCCACTATAGTCGCCATTATTTGCGACCGTGGCGATCGCTACCTGTCTTCAGGCGTGTTTGCGTCGTAGCCCTAGGGCGCAAGTACATTTTCTTTGCGCTATTCGCGCCCAACATCGTCTTCCTCTATAATGCGGCGCTTGTAAAAAATCGCTTCGCCGCCCTATAGCCCGCACTTTTATAGCAAGGATTTCTTGTGACCGTATCGCATCGTTTCACCCTCCGTATCGACAGCTTAAACTCCGAAGGCGAGGGCGTAGCCCGCTTGGGGCGTGAGGTGTATTTCGTGCCAGGGGCTCTGCCACAGGAGGAAGTGGACGTGTTGCTTGATGGGCGCAGACGCAAAGTATGGCAAACGCGGCTGCTGAAGATCCTAACGCCCAGCTCAGAGCGCGCCACACCTTTGTGCCCGCATTATCAACGCTGTGGCGGCTGCGATTTGCAGCATTTAAATTACGCCGCGCAAGTGCAATATAAAGCCGAGCGCGTGCAGCGTGAATTGGCGAGAGAGCGTGTAGACGTGGCGCACTGGGCCAGCCCTATTATGAGTGAACCTTGGCATTACCGCCGCAAAGCGCGTGTGGGTGTGCGCTACAGCAAAGAAAAAAAGCTTAATATCATGGGTTTTCGAGAAGCCGCTTCCAGCCATTTAACCAACATTGATCGCTGTGTGGTTTTACCTGAACATCCTGCCCTCGATTTTGCTGCTTGGCGTGAGCTGTTTAATCGCCTGCAAGGTCGCGCACTTATTACGCAGATGGAAGTGGTGGTGGCAGAAAATGCGCTGGCCTTGGTGCTGCGCGTACTAAAACCTTTAACAGGCAACGATACGCAAAAAATACAAGAATTTATTCAAGCGCGCAGCACCAGCTTGGTGCAGTTGTGGCTAAAAGAAGAAAAGGGCGGTGCGCCAAAATTATTATGGCCAAGCCAAGCCGAGGCGCTCTTTCATCAGGTGGATGGCTTGCAGCTGAACTTGGGCGTGGATGATTTTTTACAGATTAATAAAAGCGTCAATCAACAGATGGTGGCGCAGGCAATGGCATGGCTTGCGCCCAAAGAGCACGAAATTATTTGGGATTTATTTGCAGGCCACGGAAATTTTTCCATGCCTTTGGCTAAGCGTGGCGCGCAAGTGTGGGCACTGGAAGGTGCTAGCTACATGGTCGAAAGTTTAAATGCCCAAGCGCAGCGTTTGGCGTTATCCCTTAGTGCGCAAACTGTAGATTTGACAGCAGCGCAGAGCCTTGGCAATTTGCCTGCGCCCAGCGCCATTTTGCTCGATCCTCCGCGCGCGGGAGCGGCGGAAATTATGCCCGTCCTGATTGCCAGTGGTGCGGCACGAATTTTATATGTGTCTTGCGATGTGGCAACCTTAGCGCGTGATTTAGCCTTGTTAAATGCGCACTATCGCGTGGTGCAAGCAGGGATTATGGATATGTTTCCTCAGACTCATCATGTGGAAACTATGGTGTTATTAGAGAAAAAGGCGAAACGACATGGTTAAGGTGCGTGACGATCATCCTTTGCTGCACGATGGCTCTTTGGATATAGATAGCTGGCTGGAAAAAATCCAGCAAGGCTATGAGGTAAAAGAGCCAGAGAAAATTCGCCAAGCCTTGGTTTTAGCCAAACAGCTTTCAGACGATGCCATTGCCAATAAAACCTACTGGTCGATAGACAGTATGCAAATGGGTTTGGAGATGGCGCAGATTTTATTGGATCTGCGTTTGGATACTGAATCCATTATTGCGGCGATTTTATACCGTGGTGTGCGTGAAGGGCGTTTGTCGCTGGAGCGCGTGACGCGCGATTTTGGATCGGAAATTGCCAAGCTCATTGAAGGTGTGCAGCGTATGGCCGCCATCAGCGCGGCGCAAAATACCAGCAGCGAAATGGTGCTTGGGCAAAAACAAGCGCAAGTGGATAACCTGCGTAAAATGCTGGTGGCCATGATCGACGACGTGCGTGTGGCCTTAATTAAACTGGCAGAACGTACTACCGCTATTCGTGCTGTTAAAGATGCCCCCGAAGACAAGCGCCGAAAAGTGGCCGAAGAAGTGTTTAACGTCTACGCACCTTTGGCGCATCGCTTAGGTATTGGCCATATTAAATGGGAGCTTGAAGATTTATCTTTTCGCTATTTGCAGCCCGAAGCCTATAAAAAAATTGCTACCTTGCTGGATGAAAAACGCCTCGCTCGCCAAGAATACATCGAGCGTGTGGTGCAGGATTTACGCGAGCGTTTGCACCAAGAAGACATTAAGTGCGACGTGTACGGACGGGTAAAACACATCTACAGCATTTGGCGAAAAATGAGCCGTAAAAATCTCGATTTTTCGCAAATTTACGATATTCGCGCCGTGCGTGTGCTAGTGCCAGAAGTTAAAGATTGCTACGCCGCATTGGGCATAGTGCATGGCCTGTGGCGACACATTCCCAATGAGTTCGACGACTACATTGCCAACCCCAAAGAAAATGGCTATCGCTCTTTGCATACAGCGGTTATCGGCCCTGAAGGCAAGGTATTGGAAGTGCAAATTCGCTCCAATTCCATGCACGAAGACGCCGAGCTGGGCGTGTGCGCGCACTGGCTGTATAAAGGCACCGACATCAATGCCAAAGACCAAGGCTATGAGCAAAAAATTGCCTGGCTTAGACAGGTGCTGGAATGGCATGACGAACTGGGTGATTTGCCCGATTTGTCGCACGATTTGCAAATTGATATCAACCCCGATCGTATTTATGTGTTCACGCCAGAAGGTCATGTGGTGGATTTACCACCCAAGGCCACGCCTATTGATTTTGCCTACCGTGTGCACACCGAAGTGGGGCATAAATGCCGAGGTGCAAAAGTAAATGGCCGTATGGTGCCGCTTACTTATTTATTAAAAAACGGTGAGCAAGTTGAAATTTTAACGGGCTCTCAGGCCCAGCCCAGCCGTGATTGGATGCACGGTGATAGCGGTTACACTTACACCAGTCGCGCGCGCGCCAAAATTGCCCATTGGTTTAAATTGCAAGCGCGTGACGACAACATGGAAGAAGGCAAGCGCCTACTTATGCGCGAATTGGATCGTTTGGATTTAGCCGGTGAACCTCTGGCTGCCATTGCCACAGCCATGAATGTTAAAACCATCGAGGATATGTTTGCCGCGCTTGGTGCAGGTGATTTACGCATAGGACAAGTGGTCAATACGGTGCTCAAACAAGCCGAGCCTGTGCATTTGCAACAGGAATTGCCGTTATTGAAACCTAGCAATCAATTTGCGCCAAAACCCACCGATATTTATATCGAAGGCGTGGGTAATTTGGTTACGCAGCTGGCGCAATGCTGCCAGCCTGTGCCTGGCGATGATATTCGCGGCTACGTCACTATAGGGCGCGGCGTTAGCATTCATCGCAGCGATTGCGAAAATTTTATGCACATGCAATTGCTTGAACCTGCACGCGTGTTGGCGGTGGATTGGGGTAAACGCCCCAGCCAAACTTACCCCGTGGATATGCTGGTAGAAGCGTACGATCGTACGGGCTTGCTGCGCGATATTTCGTTGGTATTGGCCAATGAAAAAGTCAACGTCATTGCCATGAATACGCTGTCCAATCAGGGTGAGCATACTGCCAGTATGCAATTTACTTTGGAAGTAGAAAGCCTAGAGCGTTTTGGCAAAGTGATGACCAAAATATCGCAGCTGCCCAACGTCATTTCGGCGCGCCGCATTCGTGGAAAGTAGCATGTACGATTTAAGCGACTTGGTTTATTTAATGCAGCGTTTGCGTCACCCGCAAACGGGCTGTCCTTGGGATGTGCAGCAAGATTTTTCTACTGTGCTGCCCTATACCTTGGAAGAAGCCTACGAGGTTGCCGACGCCATTGAAAAAGCCGACTGGCCGCATCTTGAAGAAGAGCTGGGTGATTTATTATTTCAGGTGATTTTTTATGGGCAAATAGGTGCAGAAAAAGCCTTGTTTGACACCCATTCCATTATTCACCGCTTGGTGGCTAAACTCATTCGCCGCCATCCCCATGTTTTCCCTGATGGCACTTTACGCAGCGAGCGCGATGCGAGCGAAGCGCACAGCACCGAAGAAAACTCCGTACGCTGGCAAGCCATTAAAGCTCAAGAAAAAGCGCTTAAACCCCAGATGCCAGAGCGTTTATTGGATGAGGTTCCTGTCAGCTTTCCTGCGCTCACTCGTGCGCTGAAGTTACAAAAAAAAGCGGCCAGTGTTGGTTTTGACTGGCCTGATGTGCAAGGCGTATTGGCCAAGGTGCAAGAAGAAATTCAGGAGCTAAGCCACGAGATTACTCAGCAAAATAGAGCGCGCATGGAAGAGGAGCTCGGCGATGTATTTTTCTCTTTGGTTAATCTGGCACGTCATTACAAAATCGACCCAGAAAAAGCGTTGCGTGGTACCAATACGCGTTTTTATCAACGCTTTGCGGTGGTGGAAGAAAAAGCCCAAGCCATGGGCGGATTTACGCAGCTTAATTTAGAGCAAATGGATCAAGCTTGGCGCGAAGCCAAGGCGCAATTTAACTCAGAATAAGCTTGCACTCTTGGTCTTTTCCTCCACACTTATTTGGTCTTAAGTGGAGGTGGGTATGAGTGAGCAGCAAGCAAGTGAATTGGATTTCTTATTG
>JBDKHD010000173.1:0-5236 GCA_039797885.1 Pseudomonadota bacterium | reverse complement strand
AATGCTGGAGCTGACCACCACGCCACGCACGTCTTCAATATCGCCACGGGTAATGGGCTGGCGATAGGCAATGAGCGCCAAGGTTTCCAGTAGCGCGCGCGAATAGCGCTGCGGGCGCTCATCCCACAAACGGGCAACAAAGGCGGCCACTTCGGTACGCACTTGCAGGCGAAAACCCGAGGCCACTTCCACACATTCGATGCCGCGCCCTTGAAGGTCTTGTTTGAGCTCGTTCAAAGCTTCGCGCAGCGCGCCAAAACTGGGCGGGTTATCTTCGCCAAAGAGCGTTTGCATACGCTCCAGCGACAACGGGTTGCCTGCGGCCATCATCGCGGCTTCGAGTAGGTTTTTAAGGGGTGGGTTCATGCGTATCCATCAAACTCGTTGTAGGAGGGGCCTTCGGCGCTTTTGGTTTGGCGCAAGCGTAGATGGATATGCCCAAAGACTTCATGCTGCACAATATCCACTAGAGTTTCTTTTACCAGCTCCAAGATGGCTATAAAAGTCACCACAACCCCAACTCGCCCTTCCTCTGGGGTGAAAAGACTGCGAAATGTCACAAAATGCCCGCCCTTGAGCCTGAGTAAAACCTCGCTCATGCGCTCTCGGGTAGACAGTTGCTCGCGCTGCACTTCGTGGCTTTCAAAACGCTGCGCGCGGCGCAGTACATCGGCAAGGGCTAGCATCAGCTCTTTCATTTCCACCTCTGGGTGGATGCGCTCGGCAATGCGCTCAGGGGCGTCGATGCTGGCGGTAAAAATATCGCGCTCAAGGCGTGGCAAGCGATCTAAATCTTCGGCGGCAGTTTTGAAGCGTTCGTACTCTTGCAAACGGCGCAAAAGCTCGGCGCGCGGGTCGTCTTCCTCACCCTCCGCTCTTTCCTGGTTACGCGGCAGCAGCATACGGCTTTTGATTTCTGCCAGCATCGCCGCCATCACCATGTACTCTGCCGCAAGCTCCAACTGCAAGGTATGCATCATGTCGATGTACTGCATGTACTGATCGACAATATCGGCAACGTTCACTTCCAAAATATCGAGATTTTGCTTGCGAATCAGATAAAGCAGCAGATCCAACGGCCCTTCAAACTGCTCCAGAATCACTTCCAAGGCATCGGGCGGAATATAGAGATCCAAGGGCAGCTGCGTCAGCGGCTGCCCTTGCACTAAGGCAAAAGGCATCTCTTTTTGTTTGGCGATGGTTTCCACATCTGTCTCCTTCAGCGCTTAATACCCCCGAATACCAACGGCTTCGCGTACGCGCTCTAGGGTCGGCACACTGATGGCTCGGGCTTTGGCGGCACCTTTTTGCAATACGTCTTCGATGTCTTGTGGGCGTGCAAGCAGTTCGTTGTAGCGTTCGCGCGCCTCGCCGATTTCTTCGTTAATCAAAGTAAAGAGGCGTTTTTTGGCATCGCCCCAGCCAATGCCCTCTGCAAACGCTTGGCGCATTTGCGCGGTTTGCTCGGCGCTGGCAAAGGCTTGGTAAATTTGGAACACCGTAGAGCTGTCTGGATCTTTGGGCTCTCCTGGCTCTTGCAGGTTGGTGACGATTTTATTGATGCTTTTTTGCAACTGTTTTTCAGGTAAAAACAGCGGGATGGTATTGCCGTAGCTCTTGCTCATTTTGCGGCCATCCAAACCTTGCAGCAGGGCGACGTTGTCGTCCACCAAAAACTCAGGCAGCACCAGGATTTCTTCGCCACGGCCAAAAATATGGTTGAAGCGCTGCCCCATGTCGCGCGCCATTTCAATGTGCTGAATCTGATCACGGCCCACGGGCACTTTGTGCGCACCAAACATTAAAATATCGGCGGCCATCAACACGGGATAATTAAACAGTCCCATGGTAATGGCTTTGTCGGGATCTTCGCCTTCGGCGACGTTGGCATCCACGGCGGCCTTATAAGCGTGGGCGCGGTTCATCAGCCCTTTGGCGCAGACGCAATTTAAAATCCACATAAGCTGTGGAATTTCAGGAATATCGGATTGGCGATAAAAAGTCGCGGAGTCGGTATCCAAACCCAGCGCCAGCCAAGTGGCGGCAATTTCTTTGCTGGATTGGTGCACTGCGGCGGGGTCTTGGCTTTTGATCAGGGCGTGGAAGTCGGCCATAAAATAAAATGCATCGACTTTTCCTGTTTGGCTTTCACGAATAGCAGGGCGAATGGCTCCGACATAATTGCCCAGATGCGGCGTGCCTGTGGTGGTGATGCCCGTTAAAATACGCTGTTTGTTCATGACTGTGCGCCCATCGACAACAAAACGCGCATCTTACCTGAAAATTTCTGCGCATGTCAGACACTAGAGCATGGCGCTGGCATCACCTACGCCTTGACGGGCGATCTCGACACCGCCTTCGGATAAGTCCACGACTGTAGTAGCCTCAAAGCCGCAAAAACCGCCATCAACAATCACATCCAGCTCATGCCCGAGCAGGTCACGAATGTCGTAAGGATCGGACAACGGAATCTCTTCACCTGGCAGAATTAACGAGCTGCTCATCAAAGGCTCGCCAATTTGCGCCACTATGGCCTGCACGATGCGATTATCGGGCACGCGAATACCGATGGTGCGCTTTTTCGGGTGCATCAACAGGCGCGGCACTTCGCGCGTGGCTTCCAAAATAAAGGTAAAAGCGCCTGGTGTGTGCGCTTTAAGCAAGCGGTATTGGCTGTTGTCGGCCTTGGCAAAATGCGAAAGCTCCGACAGGTCGCGGCACAATAAGGTGAAATTGTGTTTAGGCCCAAGCTTGCGAATGCGCTGCACCGACTCCACCGCCGCTTTGTTGCCCAAGCAGCACACCAAAGCGTAGGCGCAGTCGGTCGGAATGACGCCTAGGCCGCCACTGCGAAGAATTTCCGCCGCCTGTTTGACCAAACGTTCTTGTGGGTTTTCGGGGTGAATCTGAATAAATTGCGTCATGTTAATCTCTTAAAAGCCGTCCCATACGGGGGCAATATCGGCAGGAAATGCGGGCATCTGCCCCAACTCTAGCCCAAAACGATTGGGGCCGTGGTAGTCGCTGCCGCACGAGCCTTTAAGATTGAACTCCTTGGCAAACTGCACCAGCTGTTGCTGCTGGCCTTTGTCCATCGTGCCGTAGGCCACCTCGATAGCGCGCCCACCTGCCAGCGTAAATTCACTGATGCAGGCTTTAAGCTTGGTGCGCGTCATGTTGTAACGGTGCGCATGCGCCAGCACCGCAATACCTCCTGCGCCGATAATCCACTGCACCGCCTCAGCCATAGTTGGCCAGCCAGTTTTAACATCGCCGATTTTACCTGCACCCAAATACTTGGTAAAAGCACTGGCCATGGAGTTGACCAAGCCACGATCGAGTAAGTACTGGGCAAAATGCGGGCGGCCAATTTGTTCCCCGCCTGCGTAAGTGGCGACGTCTTCAATAGCAATATCGTGCTGCAAACGCCTACCCAGCTTTTGCGCAATCAACTTGGCACGCTCAAAACGCACCTCTATTTGCCGCTGCTCCGCCGCCCGCATGGCCGCCGATTCGGCATCGAAATTCAACCCAACCACATGAATGCTAATGCCACTCCACACACAAGAAAGCTCGATGCCAGAGATAAGGCGCACGCCATAATCTTGCGCTTGCTTTGCGGCACTGCGATAGCCTGCCACCGTGTCGTGATCGGTAATAGCCAAAGTGCCAATTTCCAACTGTTGCGCCTTAGCGAGCAGCTCTTGTGGCGACAATTTGCC
Source organism: Pseudomonadota bacterium (assembly GCA_039797885.1). GTDB lineage: Bacteria > Pseudomonadota > Gammaproteobacteria > Pseudomonadales > Oceanobacteraceae > Venatoribacter. Next base: position 1,514 of record JBDKHD010000173.1, on the reverse strand, counting down.
GTCCGAGGCTGTGCTGTGACAATGTAAATCTATTTTATTCGGCACGTTGGACGCTGCCCCTTGCTTACGCCATAATGCCGCCATTGTAATTACCCTAAGCCCCAATAGCGAACAATAACGCATGAAGTTACTAATTGATTTTCTACCCATCGCCATTTTCTTTTTGGTGTACAAACTCAACGCGCAAGTCATTGCCTTTTTTGCCTCCATTCTCAGCCCAGAGCAAACGGCGGCACTTAGCGTATTGGAGCCAATTATTCTGGCCACAGCGGTATTGATTCCTGCTACTGTGCTGCAAATCCTCTATACCCGATTCAAAACAGGCAAGGTCGAGAAAATGCACCTGGTCACCTTAGTGTTGGTGGTGTTCTTAGGTGGAGCGACTGTTATTTTACAAAACAAAGAATTTATTATGTGGAAACCCACACTGGTAAATTGGCTGTTTGCAGCGGGCTTTTTATTTAGCCAATGGTTTATGGAAAAATCTTTTTTGCAGCGCATGATGGAGCAAGCCGTGACTATGCCCACCGCCAATTGGAAAAATTTAAATTACGCTTGGGTGGCGTTTTTTATTCTAAGCGGCGCAGCCAATCTTTATGTGGCCTATCACTTTTCTGAAGACATTTGGGTCGATTTTAAACTTTTTGGTTTGTTAGGACTCACACTGCTGTTTATTATTGGCCAATCGTTTTTCTTGTATCGTTTTATCGACAAAAAGGAAGAATAACCATGTGGTATGCCATCATCAGCCAAGACGTTCCTGACAGTTTGGCCAAGCGCCAAGGCGTGCGCCCTGCTCACCTTGAGCGTTTAAATACTCTCAAAGACGCAGGCCGTTTATTGCTTGCAGGCCCACACCCCGCCATCGACAGCAGCACCCCAGGCGATGCGGGCTTTAGCGGCAGCTTAGTGGTGGCGGAATTTGCTTCATTAACCGAGGCGCAAAGCTGGGCCGATGCCGACCCTTATGTGGGCGCAGGCGTTTATCAACAAGTCACCGTCAAACCTTTTCTTAAAGTTCTACCGTAAAATAATAAGGATAATTTCATGAAGAAAATACTCGCTTCCTGCGCCTTGCTGGCATTTAGCCTAAGCTCCTTGGCGGCTGAAATGCGTTACGTAACCGACACGCTCTGGCTGCAATTACGCGCAGGCCCAAGCCTTGAATACAAAATCCTAAAAGCTCTACCCAGTGGCGAAAATTTATTCTTTTTAGATGAAAATGCCGAAACAGGTTACACCCGCGTAAAAACTGACAAAGGCTTAGAGGGCTATGTGCTGACGCGCTTTTTGGAACTGCAACCCACTTCCAAAGAAAAATTAGTAGTCGCTCAGCAAGAGCTTGAAAAATTAAAATCCGAACTGACCGCCACGCGCCAACAACGCGACACATTTAAAACGGAAGCCGACAAGCTGCGCAGTGAACGATCTGGCCTTGGCCGCGAAAACACCGATCTAGGGAAAGAGCTGGAAAGCATTAAAAACATTTCTTCCTCTGCGTTGGAGCTGAATGA
>JBDKHD010000172.1:0-3332 GCA_039797885.1 Pseudomonadota bacterium | reverse complement strand
ACATAGAAATCATTTTTTATACCTATATTTATTCCTAAAAAATACAAAATCATCTTTAAATTTATTTACATAGGGATATTATTGACATCCCAATTAGATCAAGAGACTTAAGGAGCCAAGTCATGCAAGAAAACATTCTCAACGCTTTCACTGAACAAGCTAAATCTTTCTACACCCCTATCAACAAATTCAACAGTCTGTTTGCAGAGAGCGTAGAAAAAATTACTGAGCTGCAATTAAACGCCATCAAATCTTACGCAGAAATGGGCATTGGTCAGCTGAAAAAAGCCGCTGAAATTAAAGATGCCGACACTGTACGCGCTTTCACTACCGCACAAGTCGAAGCCGCCAGCGCTTTGAATAAAAAAGTAATGGACGATGCCAAGGCATTTTCTGAATTAGCTATTGAGTTCAAAAACCAAGTTGAAGCCATTGTCGAAGATGCGCGCAATACGGCGACCACTCAAGCCAAGCCTGCTGCTAAAAAACCTGCGCAAGCAGTTTAATTTTCAGTGGTAAAAAAGGCCACGTCGTGGCCTTTTTTATTTACCCAATAAAAACCTATAAAAATTCTCCCGTCTTAAACGATGCAGGTACGTTATGACCTATTCCATGGAAAACATAGAAACCGCTGTAAACGACTATTTCTCTGTTGCAGGAAAATTTGCAGAACAATACAGCAAGATATTGCAAAAGAATTTTACGCCAGTGACTTCAGAAGAAGATCCGTCCGCTTCGGTCTTGACCGATTTCAGCCAAGCTTTTCGTGAGTTTGGCGAAGAGTTACTGAAAAACCCCGCAAAAGTGCCCTTAATGCAAATGGAATATCTTAAAAAACAACAAGAGATTTTTCAAAGCGTGGTGCTGCGCATACTGGGCAAAGAGCCTGCGCCTGTGATGAAGCCCGAAAAAGGCGATCGTCGCTTTAATGATGAAGAGTGGAGCACCAATCCAGTATTTGATTATTTAAAACAGCTTTATTTATTACAAAGCCAAACTCTGCTGTCCTTGGTGGATAAAACCGACGGCGTGAGTGAGCACAGCAAAAAGAAAGTCGAATATTTTGTACGTCAATTTGTCAATGCGCTGTCGCCTTCTAACTTTGCCAGTTTAAACCCTGAGGTGATTCGTAAAACCTTAGAGACTGGCGGTACAAATTTGGTTAATGGTTTTGCTCAGCTGCAAAAAGACATGGAAGAAAGTGTGCGCGGCGCATTGAATATCGCCATGACCGACACCAGCGCTTTCCAAGTAGGCCGCAACCTAGCCACCACGCCTGGCAAAGTCGTCTATCAAAATGATCTGATTCAACTGATTCAATACACGCCCACCACCAAAGAAACCTTTAAGCGTCCGCTGTTAATTATTCCGCCTTTCATTAACAAGTATTACATCTTGGACATGCGTGAAAACAATTCCTTTATTCGCTGGCTGATCGAGCAAGGCCACACGGTATTTTGTATTTCTTGGGTAAACCCTGGCCCGTCAATGCGCAATATCGGTTTTGAAGATTACATGCAGCAAGGTCCACTGGATGCCATCGCGGCGATCGAAAAAGCCACAGGTGAAAAAGAAGTTAATGCCATCGGTTATTGCTTGGGTGGAACCTTGCTGGCGGCAACCTTGGCCTATTTAAAAAAGAAAAATCAAGAGCCTATTAAAGCGGCGACCTTTATGGCAACACTGACTGACTTTTCACAGCCTGGTGAAATTGGTGTGTTTATCAACGAAACGGCGATCTCAGGTTTAGAAAAACAAATGGATGCCGTGGGCTACTACGATGGCCGACAAATGGCGTTCAGCTTTAATACCTTGCGTGAAAATGATTTGTTCTGGTCGTTCTTTATTAATAATTACTTGAAAGGTGAGCGCCCAGCGGCCTTTGATTTGCTCTATTGGAATACCGATGGCACCAACTTGCCTGCGCGTATGCACTCGTTTTATTTGCGCAATATGTACCTTTATAACAAGCTAATTGAAAAAGACTCCATTGAGCTTAATGGCGTGAAGCTGGATTTGCGTGAAATTAAAATCCCGACCTATTACGTTTCTACGGCTTTGGATCACATTGCTTTATGGCAAGTGACGTACACGGGAGCCACGCTTATGGGCGGAAAAAACCGTTTTATTTTAGGCGGATCGGGTCATATTGCAGGCATAGTGAACCCACCTTCAGCCAATAAATACGGTTACTGGACGAACGAAAATCTGCCCAAAGACCCACAAGAGTGGTTTAAAGGTGCGAAGCAACAGGAAGGCTCCTGGTGGCTGGACTGGAGCAGGTGGGTGTCTGAACAGGGCGGCACAGAGAAAGTGCCGGTGCGCGCGCCTGGTAAAGGCTTGAGCATTATTGAAGATGCGCCTGGCAGCTATGTGAAGCAAAGCATTCTGAGTGTGATTCATAAGTAATGCTGCCGTACTGAGGCGCCTTATCGCACCTTTCATCGCCTGAAAGTTAGCCGCTGTTAAAGCGGCTAATTTTTTTCTACGGCTTTTTCGGTTATGATCTGCACGGCCAATTTTTATAAGGATGTGCCGTGTCTCATTCAGATCAGGAATCCATTGTTTACGGAATTATTCGCCATATTCCTGGCGCAGACCCCTTTACCGCGCGCATGCAGCGCCGTGCTAACTGGTTTGCGGTGCAGGCTTTGCCACAAAGCGTCGATGACGAATGGTCGTTATTGTGCCGTGATATGTTTGCTATGCCAGGCGAGGACGTATTTACGGGCACGTATCACACACAAATCATTCACTTTGCTGCCTCTTACAAAGCCGTCGAGTACGAATGGGAAAATTGGCTCAAGCAATTCGAAGCCTTATTAAAAACCATGTATTGGATGTCAGCCTCAGTGCATTTGGAAACCGAGCTTTCTGGCAAGCATACGTTTAATTGGCATTCGGAACGCGGCCATACTCCAGCAGATAGCGAATTACGCATGAGCTGCGAATGGGAACGCGAGGCGCATTTTGCAATCTGATTTTTCTCCACCTGAATACGAGGACAGCCACTTAGAAGGTGTGGTGGCTGTGCCTTGGCAAAAGCTCAGCCCCGATGCCTTAGAAGGCGTGCTGGACGAATACGTCAGCCGAGAAGGTACCGATTACGGCGATTATGCAACAGATATGGCCGCAAAAAAACAGCAAGTACTCAAACAACTGCAACAGGGCGCCGCCACTTTATTGTTTGATTTAGGCAGCGGCCAATGCCATATCGAACTCACGCGTCATCTTGAACGCAGTGGTTTTTTAAATAGCCAAAACGAAGGCTAAATTTTTCTACGAGCCATATCTCGTACGATAAAACGCCCAGGCCAAAGCGCTTCGTAAAT
>JBDKHD010000171.1:0-6137 GCA_039797885.1 Pseudomonadota bacterium | reverse complement strand
GGTAAATGGAATGCGTGGCGGGAAAAGCTGGGGCTTGCGCCTACCAGTCGCCCAAGGCAGTTTGTGCTGGATGTGTTTATCCACGATGGCTTAAGCGGGGCGATGTTGTTTCAGCACAGTTACAGCACCTTTGGCGCGTGGAGTGGTGAGCCTGTGCAGCAGGTGGGTTTTGCCAGCCCCAGTTTTTGGCGCATGGATTATGGCCAAAAAGTGCGCACTTTAGTGCAAACAGCGGTCGAGGAAATGGACGAAGCTTTGCGCTGCCAGCCCTTTATGGCGCGCATTGTGAAGGCCAATGGCAAGGACTTGCACATCGAAGCGGGTGCAGGCGCAGGTATCCGCCCAGGGGATAAGTTTCAGGTGTACCGTACGGGCACTTTTTACAACCTAGATTTAGAGCCGCGCACCGAGCTTACGGGTACTGCCACCGAGGTGGTGGTGAAGCAAGTGCAGCCGCAATTTATAATCGCCGAAATGAAGCAAGGTGCAGAGCGCCTTGCTGTGCAGCGCGATGATATGGTCGTGGCTTGGTAGCTTGCCCGCTGTAACCGCAGTTTTCTTTCCTTAAAAAAAAGGGTAGACACAAAGGTCTACCCTACGAAGCTTCTAAGCGCCCAGCGTTACTCCTCGTAACTGTCCACCGACGGGCAAGAGCACACCAAGTTGCGGTCGCCGTAGACATCATCCAAACGTCCCACAGATGGCCAGAACTTATGCGCGCCTAGGTTTGCCACTGGGAAGGCGGCTTGTTGGCGGCTGTAGGGGCGGTTCCATTCACCCGTGACCACTTCGGCGGTGTGCGGTGCGTGTACCAGCATGTTGTTGTCGGCTGGCAATTCGCCACGCGCGATGCTGTCGATTTCCGCTTTAATGGCAATCATGGCATCGGCAAAACGGTCGATTTCTGCTTGGCTTTCGCTTTCGGTCGGCTCAATCATAAAGGTGCCCGCCACGGGGAAAGACATGGTCGGTCCATGGAAACCGTAGTCGTTTAAGCGCTTGGCGATATCCACTTCGGTAATGCCTGTTTCCGCCTTGATGGGGCGTAAATCGACAATACACTCGTGCGCCACGCGGCCATTTTGACCTGAGTACAAAATGGGGTAATGCGCGCTTAAACGCTTGGCCAAGTAGTTGGCTTTGAGCAGAGCGTTTTGCGTGGCACGACGCAGACCCGCACCGCCCATCAAGGTGATGTACATCCAGCTAATCGGCAAAATAGAGGCCGAGCCGAAAGGTGCAGAGGATACGGCACCTTGGCCTTTGGCTTCGTTATCGATTTCGCTGACACAGTGGTTGGAAATAAAGGGTGCTAAGTGTTTGGCGACACCAATGGGGCCCATGCCTGGGCCGCCGCCGCCATGAGGAATGGCGAAGGTTTTGTGCAGGTTCATGTGCGACACGTCCGCGCCAATAAAGGCAGGCTGAGTAATGCCTACCTGTGCGTTGAGGTTCGCGCCGTCCATATAGACTTGGCCGCCTAGGCTGTGAATCAAATCGCAAATTTCACGAATGCCTTGCTCGTAGATGCCGTGCGTAGAGGGGTAGGTAATCATCACGCAAGCGAGGCGGTCGGCCACTTCTTCGGCCTTGGCTTTGAGGTCGGCAAAATCGACGTTACCTTGCTCGTCGCAGTCGGTTACCACCACTTGCATCGAAGCCATAATCGCCGAGGCGGGGTTGGTGCCGTGGGCAGAGCGAGGGATTAAGCAGACATCGCGGTGACTGTCGCCACGGCTTTCGTGGTATTTCTTAATGGCCATCAGGCCCGCGTATTCGCCTTGCGCGCCTGAGTTGGGCTGCATGCTGATGGCGTCAAAGCCTGTGATTTCTTTTAGGTAAGTTTCCAGCTCACCCACTAGCTGTAAATAGCCTTGGGTTTGCGCTTTGGGCGCAAAGGGGTGCAGGTTGGCAAATTCTGGCCAGCTAATGCCAATCATCTCGGTGGTGGCATTGAGCTTCATGGTGCACGAGCCCAGCGTAATCATGCTGTGGTTCATGGCCAAATCTTTGGATTCCAGCTTTTTCATATAACGCAGCATTTCATGTTCGCTGTGGTAGCGGTTGAAAGTGGGGTGCGTTAGGAAGGCGCTGGTGCGTTGTAATTCCTGCGCAATGCCGCTGGGCGCTTGGCGCTTGGCGTTGGGCGTGAACAGTTGAGCGTCCAGCGCATAAGCGTCTAAGCCGTGACCTGCGCCTAAAATGACATCGAACAGCTCGTTAATATCATGGCCTGAGGTTTTTTCGCCAAGGGTGACACCTAGGCTGTCAGTGTCTAAGCCTAAAGCGCGGTCGTCACGCAGGTTTAGCTCGGCAGCCTGCGCACGCGATAAGACTTCAGCGCGGTTGGCCACGTTGAAGGTGAGTGTGTCGAACCAAGAGTGGTTTACCAGTTCAACGCCTTTTTCTTTTAAGCCTGCGGCCAAGATATTGGTTAAACGATGAATGCGGTTGGCGATGGTTTTTAAGCCTTCGGGGCCGTGGTAGACGGCATAGAAAGAGCTTAGGTTCGCCAGCAATACTTGCGCGGTACAAATGTTTGAGTTGGCTTTTTCGCGGCGAATGTGTTGCTCACGGGTTTGCAGCGCCATACGCAGGGCTTGCTTGCCTTGGGCGTCGATGGAGACACCGATAATGCGGCCAGGCATAGAGCGCTTGTAGGCGTCGCGGGTGGCAAAGAAAGCCGCGTGCGGGCCACCAAAGCCCATAGGTACGCCAAAGTGTTGGGCGTTACCCAAGGCAATGTCTGCGCCCATGTCGGCGGGGGTTTTCAGTTTCACCAGCGCCATGAGGTCGGTGGCAACGGCGGCAATGATGTCTTTTTCATGCAGCGCAGCAATCAAATCGGTGAAATCGCGCACTTCGCCATTTTTGCCTGGGTACTGAAGCAGTACACCAAAAATATCGTGGTTTTGGGCATCATCGGCCTTGCCAACAATGACATCCCAGCCAAAACCGTAAGCACGGGTTTTGATCACATCGATGGTTTGTGGCAGGCAGTTTTCATCGACAAAAAACGCATTGGCTTTGTTTTTCTTCACGCTGCGTTTGGCCATAGCCATGGCTTCAGCGGCGGCCGTGCCTTCATCGAGCAAGGAGGCATTGGTCAGCTCCATGCCCGTCATATCCAGCACCATTTGTTGGAAGTTCAAAATGGCTTCCAAACGACCCTGGGCAATTTCGGGCTGGTAAGGGGTGTAGGCGGTGTACCAGCCTGGGTTTTCCAGCACGTTGCGTTGGATGACCGCCGGCATAATCACATCGTGGTAGCCCATGCCAATGTAGCTTTTAAAGACTTTGTTTTTGGCGGCGATGCTTTTTAAGTAATTCGTGGCCGCAAACTCGCTCATGGGCTCACGAGTTAAAAAGGGTGCGCGTAAAATGGCGGCGGGTACGATTTCTTGGGTTAATGCTTCTAGTGAAGCGACGCCAAGAGTCGCCAGTAGATTGGCTTCTTCTGCGGCTGCAGGGCCTGCGCCATTGGAGGCCAAGTGACGGCCAATAAAACTATCGTGTTGTTCGAGGTCTTTTAGGGAAGTCATGGTGATTATTTGGGCGTGAAGTTGATGATATTTCCGTTCGGCGTTCGGCGTTCGGCGTTCGGCGTTCGGCGTTCGGCGTTTGAATGCTGGCGGTTTGGGTGGTTGTTGAACCAACCCTATGCGCAATACTGCGTCAGTATTGGAGCTCTTTTGGCTTTTTTCGGGATTGGCTTTACCAAGACGCTATGAATACGTCCGTGTACGCTTGGGCGATTCATCCCTGAATCGCACACTTGGTGCAGCCAATCCGCTCAACGCCAAAGGCTCCAGACTGCCTGCTATAAAATTACTCGCACGCCGTCGCGTAGGCGTCGGCATCCAGCAGGTCGTCCATCTGTGATTTATCTGCCAGTTCCAGTTTAAAGAACCAGGCTTTGCCGTAGGGGTCTTCATTGACCAGCTCAGGGGCATCGACGAGCTCTTCGTTGATGGCAATGACTTTGCCGCTTAAGGGTGCGTAAATGTCGGAAGCGGCTTTGACCGATTCCACCACGGCCACTTCTTGGCCAAGGCTTACGCTCATGCCTACTTCAGGCAACTCAACAAAGACCACGTCACCCAGCTGGGCTTGGGCGAAGTCGGTGATGCCGATGGTCACAGTGCCATCGGCTTCTTGACGGATCCACTCGTGTGAATCGACGTATTTTAAATCGGCGGGAATCTTGCTCATGTTTATCTCCTTGGTGCCTAGAGCCGAGCGTCGGGCGTTAGGCGGTTTCATTATTAAAACTGTTTTTGCCCATTGCGAACAAAGGGCAATTTAATCACTTTGACGGGCAGCAGCTTGCCGCGAATGTCCACCAAAGCGCTGTCGCCTGTGGTCGCAGGTACGCGTGCAATGGCGATGGAGTAATCCAGCGAGGGCGAGAAAGTGCCTGAGGTAATTTCCCCTTCACCGACGCCATCGACCAGTACTTTTTGGTGGGCGCGCATCACGCCTTTGCTTTCTAGTACCAAGCCTACCTGCTTCATAGCGATGCCCTGAGCTTTCTCGGCTTCTAAAGCTTCGCGGCCAATAAAGTGGCGTGAAACGGGCTGCCAAGCGATGGTCCAACCCATGCCTGCACGCAGGGGCGATACGCTTTCGTCCATTTCATTGCCGTAGAGGTTCATACCGGCTTCGAGGCGCAAGGTGTCGCGTGCGGCCAAGCCACAGGGGGCGACACCCGCATCGAGCAGCGCTTGCCAAAAGGTTGGGGCGTCTTCTTCGGGGAGGATGACTTCCAAGCCTTCTTCACCGGTGTAGCCCGTGCGAGCATAGAACCAGTTGGCTTTGGGTAGGCCTTGGAATACTATCAAAGAGTGAATGAGTTCTGCGGCATCACTGCGCAGGGTCTTTACGGTGACAATGGCTTTGGGGCCTTGTACGGCAATAATGGCAAGCTCAGGGCGCTCGGTCAGGGTGACTTCAAAGCCTTTGGTTTGGGCGGTCATCCATTCGAGGTCTTTTTCGCGGGTGGCGCAGTTGGAAACCATGCGATACCAGCCGCCCATGTTGTAGACGATGACGTCGTCGATGACGCCGCCGCTTTGGTTGAGCATGCCGCTGTAGAGGGCTTTGCCGACCTCTTGCAGCTTGGCTACGTCGTTGGCCAGTAGCTTTTGCAAGTAGGCGGTGGCGTCGATGCCGCGCATGTCCACGATGGTCATGTGCGATACATCAAACATGCCTACTGCCGTGCGTACGGCGTGGTGTTCTTGAATTTGCGAGCCGTAGTGAATCGGCATATCCCAGCCGCCAAAATCGACAATTTTGCCTCGGGCTTCAAGGTGTTTGGCGTAGAGAGCAGTTTGTTTGCCCATGCTAAATCCTGCTGTTGTTATCGTAATAAGGTCTTGTTGTGCTTCTGCGATGGCACGGCCACGAAAAGGGCGGGCAGTATAACGATTTGCTAAAAAATGCGCACCTATCTGGACGGGGTATTTTGGGACGAATGTTCTAAAAGCTACTAAGGTTGGCTTAGGCTGCGCAGCAGCATCTGCACGTGCAGGCTTAGCATGTCTTCGGGGTTTTCAGGTAAATCAAGGCGTGGGTAGAGGCCGTCGATGTGCATCAGGGCGTAGCCGTGTGCGCTGGCCCAAAGGCTGCCAGCCATCTGTTGGCTTGAGCCTTGAACGAAAGTGCCGTTTTTTTGGCCCTCTTCAATAAACTGGCGCAACAAGGCAAAGGCGGCTTCGCCCGACTCCACCAAATGCGGATAGGCTTCGCGATCTTTGATGGCAGGGCCAAACATCAGGCGATATTTTTCAGGGTTTTGCGTGGCGTAACTCACATAGGCGGCGGTGGCAAAACGAATTTTGTCGATGGCAGGGCTGATTTCCAGCAAGGGCTGGATGGTGGCTCGCGCCAGTTCGACAAAGGCCAGCGCGGCGATTTCGGCCAGCAGTGCTTCTTTGTCGGCAAAATGGCGATAAGGTGCGGTGGCGGATACGCCCACTTTGCGAGCCAGCGCACGCAGGCTGAGGTTATCGACGCCTTGAGCGCGGATTTCGACGATAGCCTCATCTAAGAGCGCTTGGCGCAGGTTGCCGTGGTGGTAGTTTTGTTCGTTTTTATTCATTTGTTTGCTTCATGTAATCACTGCACACATTTTG
>JBDKHD010000170.1:0-9182 GCA_039797885.1 Pseudomonadota bacterium | reverse complement strand
GCTTCGCGCCACAGCTTCAGCAGCGGCTTACGCACCTTCGGATACTTCAGGCGATTGGCACTGTAGATGTACCAGCTATAACTGGCCCCACGCGGGCAGCCACGAGGCTCATGATTAGGCAGATCTGGCCGTGTACGCGGGTAATCCGTTTGCTGGGTTTCCCAAGTAATCAGGCCGTTTTTAACGTAAATCTTCCATGAGCAAGAGCCCGTGCAGTTTACGCCGTGGGTGGAGCGTACGATCTTGTCGTACTGCCAACGGGCACGGTAGCCGTTTTCCCATTCGCGATTTTCAATGCGAGTTTCGCCATGACCATCGGCAAATTCGTCTTGCTTGCGCTTAAAGAAACGCAGCTGGTCTAACAATCGACTCATCTTATCTTCCTCATCAAGGAGCGGTTTACGTATTTATGTTTTACCTGAGTTTGACGGCCAAACCACATGCTCTGTATGGGTATGCCTTCTAATACTTCAGTTCTACCTAGGTTATTTGTACCCAGCGCCAAGGAGGCATAGGCCGCCTGCTTTCCTTACCTGTTGCCAAGGAAAACCGCGCCCTAGCTAACGCCTCCTTGTTCTGCACCTGACCCCCAAGTGCCGCTGAGTTCTTTTTACCCAGCGCCACATCAAGACGCTGGGTGCGTAACACCATTAAGGATTTTTTACATAGGCGTTTTTACGCAGGTAAAACCACCAATTCAGCACCAGTGCGAGCGCGTAAAAGACGGCAAAGGCGTACATGGCAATCTCGGGCGTACCCGCTTTAATCTGGCCGCCCATAATCACGGGCGCGACAAAGGAGCCGTAAGCGGCGATAGCGGAAGTCCAGCCCAACACAGGGCCTGCTTTTTCACGATCGTAAATCACGCCAATGGTGCGGAAAGTCGAGCCATTGCCCAAGCCTGAAGCGGCAAAGAGAATCAAGAACAAGCCAATAAAGGGCAGGAAGTAGTTTTCAGGTGTGGGCGAGTTGTACGCCAGTTGCATGCAATAGCCCGTTGCCACCGCTGCCACCACCATCACGGCGGTAATGATTTGAGTGATGAACGAGCCGCCCAACTTGTCGGAAATCCAGCCGCCAATGGGGCGAACCACCGCACCAATGAAGGGGCCAATCCAAGCGTAAGTCAGGGCGCTCGGTGCGTTAGGATTGAGCACGCGCGTGACCGTGCCGTCGGCGGCCACTTCATTGGTAAAACCAAAGATCACGGTAATGGCCAAAGGCAGCGCCATAGAAAAACCGATAAAAGAACCGAAGGTGATGATGTAGAGCACACTCATCGACCAAGTATGTTTGTCGCTGAAAATACTGAACTGGCGTTTGATATTGGGTTTGATGCTACCTGGCAAAAGGCGTAATAAACCCAACGTGCCAATAATAATAAAGAGCATGGCAAACCACATATTGAGCACACCCAAGCCCACAGGTGCAGGCAGGTACAGATACAAGCCCAGCGCCGCCATAAAGAAGCTAATGCCGTACAAGCCCAAAATCTTGCCCGCCGAATTTAGCATCGAGCCAGGTGCTGGGGAGATGGGGATGATGTTGTTCATACGGAACCAACCGATAAAGGTCAGCGGCAGCAAGAACACCAGCCAGATCCAGCCCGCGTTTTGCACCCAAGTATCAGAACCTGCGGCAATTTTGCCAATTAACGTACCGCTGTCTTTTAACAGTGGCATGGACGAGCCACCAAAGATGCCCATGGTCATCACCAAGGGAATCAAGATCTGCATGGTGGTGACACCAAAGTTACCCAAGCCTGCGTTTAAGCCCAATGCCAAACCTTGCTGGCTCTTGGGATAAAAGCCGCTGATGTTGCTCATGGAGCTGGCAAAATTACCGCCACCGATACCTGAAAGCAGCGCCAGAAACTGGAACACCCAAAGCGGTGTGGTCAGATCGCTCAGTGCAAAGCCTGCACCTGCGGTAGGAATAATCAGCAAGGCGGTGGTAAACACTATGGTGTTGCGCCCGCCTGCGATGCGAATCATAAAGGACGCAGGAATACGGAAAGTTGCCCCAGCCAAGCCCGCAATAGCCGTCAGCGCAAAGAGCTGGTCGGCACTAAAAGGAAAGCCTAGGTTCATCATCTGCACAGTAATGATGCCCCACATCGGCCAAATGGCGAATCCCATCAGCAAGCACGGAATGGAAATCCACAGATTGCGGTTGGCAATCACCTTGCCCGTTCTATGCCAGAAGTCGTTGTCTTCGACATCCCAGACTAAAATATCTTTGTTCATCTCATATCTCCGTAAAGGAAAGCGGTATTAAGCGCCTCAATCTAGCCAGATCGTATTGACAAAAAATTGATATAAATCAGTTTCCATATCTGGGTATTTTCTACCTTTTATTGCCGCTTGTTATTTATCAGGCTTAAACCCTTGCAGCATATCGATATGGGTTAAATATCTGGGTAAAAAATACCATGATTTATTAATAGGTAGGATTTTTTAATATAAAAATACCCCCACTATCTGAAGGTGGTATATCCCTAGGTTTTTATATCCACGAATCAGAAATTATTCTTTTTTTAAGCCTGAAATTTAGTTAAAAAGGTATTCATAAAGCTCAAAAAATAAAAAACGAAATACAAACCCTCATATCAAATATAAGAGCCTGGGTATTTTATACCGACCGATATAACCCTTTTATTAAAAGCCGCTGGCAGCGCCGTTTTTGCCGAAACTGCGCTGGCGTTTAAGCCTGCACTCGCGCGGCTACCTTTCGGCCTAAACAACGCTTGCTGTGCCTTGCAGTGGGTATCACCTTCCGAAACACGCCGTGAACCCATCCTTGGGGGCTCCCATTTGCCATCCATGGCAAATGAGGGTTTCTTCAGGTGATCCCCACTGCGCACGCAAGCTTGCGCAGCCAGCAAACTTCGCCAAGGCGAGGAAGGCTCAGCAGGCGTTTCGGTACACAAGGAGCAGGACGTAGATTGCCTGGCCGCTTCTTGTTCCCGACAAGAGCGGCATTCACCCCGTCCTGGGGATCGATGGCAATCTCCAAGCTCCCAAGGATGGGTCACGGCGTGCCTGCGGATTGTGTACCGAAAGGTAGCCGCACAGCCAAAGCGGCTAAACAGCGGCATAAGCGGCACAGGCGACGGGGACAAAAAAGGCGCTAAAGAGCGCCTTAAAAGAGGGAGAGCACGCAGGGCTTAGGCTTTTTCGCCAAGCACCTGTTCTTTGCGGAAACTGTAGTGCATCCAGATTAAAGACACGCAAACCGTGCCGTACATCAGCATAAAGCTGCTGGAGCGCACGCCTGTAATATCCACCAGCACACCAAAGATAATGGGTAATAAAAACCCAGCAAAACCGCCTGCCAAGCCAACCATGCCAGAGACAGCGCCCATCTTGTCGGGGAAATCCTGCGCGATAAACTTGAACACCGAGGCCTTGCCCACCGCCATGGCCACGCCGACGATAAAGAGCAGCACAGTGAAGGTCAGCGGTGTGTGCGCCAAGCGGAAGCTCATCTCGCCCGATACCGTGTTTACGGTATACAAAGTGCTGGGGTAGCTCAGTAAAAAGAACGCCACCCAGCACACCCACATCACCCACCAAGTAGTCACAAACGCGCCTTTACGGTCGGAAATCCAGCCACCCACCGCGCGCAGCACACCGCCTGGCAAAGAGAAACAAGCCGCCAAAAACGCCGCCGTTTGAATGGTGAAACCAAACTCATCGATGTAGTAGTGCGTCATCCACAAAGCCAGCGCCACATAGCCACCAAACACCACGGAATAGTACTGGCAATAGCGCCAAACGCGTGGGTCTTTCAGCATTTTCAGCTGCTCACTTAAAGGCACGCTTTTGCCCGTATTGTGCGCTGGGTTGGTTGCGGTGGTCAGCCAGAACAAAATCGCCGTACCTAAAAGCACCGCCGCGTACACCTTAGGCACGACCGCCCAAGCGCCGCCTGCGGCCACGATCAGCAAAGGCGCGGCCAGCTTAGTCAAGGCTGCTCCTGAGTTGCCCGCCCCGAAGATACCCATCGCCAAACCTTGGTGCTCGGGCTTAAACCACTTGGCCACATAGGGCGTACCCACCGAAAAAGTACCGCCCACCAAGCCCACAAAGAGCGCCAGCACCAAAAACTGCCAGTACTGCGTGGCATAAGCCAGCAAGTAAATCGGCACGACCGCCAAGATCATGCACAGAAAAAACACGATGCGACCGCCAAAGCGATCCGTCCACAGCCCAAGAGGTACGCGCACCAAAGAACCCGTTAAAACGGGCATGGCCGCCAATAAGCCAAATTGCGTTTCGGTTAGCTGCAATTCTTTGCTAATTGGAATCCCTAATACCGCAAATATCATCCATACCGCAAAGCAAATTGTAAAAGCGAAGGTACTGCCAAATAAAATGGAGTAAGCCTGTCTATTTGTATTTTCCATATTTAAACCCTCATATAAGAGGCTATTAAATTAACAAATATTTCCCTTATAAAAATAAGGCAGATTATAAAAAATAGACGCAGGTCAATTTTCCAAAAAATAGAATTAAAAGAGTATTCCAATATAGGTAGGAGATATCACTCCTATATATAAGCCCCGTTATTGAGCAAGGAGTAAGAAGCCATTATTTGCTGTTGCCTCTGCTTTATATCGGGTATAACCCTTGGCATACGTTTTATATTGAAGACGCCTATGCACTGCATTCCTTCTCATTTTTCAATTGCGATACTGGCAGGAGGCCGAGGTTTGCGCATGGGAGGCGAGGACAAAGGCTGGGTCAAGTGGCAGGGCAAGGCTCTGATCGAACACATGCACCCCGTACTGCGCCCTTTAACCGACGACCTCATCATCTCCTGCAACCGCAATCAGCTGCGCTACGGCCGCCTTGCCGATCAGATTGTCTGCGACCCCAGCCCCGATTTTCCAGGCCCGCTCATTGGCATCATCGAAGCGCTCAAAGTCGCCAAGCACCCACACATGCTGGTACTACCCTGCGATGCACCGCTGATTGACATCGACCTTATCGAACAGCTGGCCTTTTTACCCGATGAGCACCCCGTTCTATGCCAGCAAGACGGCTTTTGGCAGCCGCTTTTTAGCCTAATCCCCAAAAGTGCCCTGCCCGCCTTGGAAGCCATGTGGCAAGCAGGCGAACGCAGCCCCGCGCGCGCCTTACAAAGCCTCAAGCCCAGGGCCATTTACTGCGACAGCCACGACCCACGACTTGCCAACTTCAACGACCCCAGTTACTTAAAGGAAGCCCTATGCTGACCCATCTCGATCATCAAGGCCACGCCAACATGGTGGACGTAACCGACAAAGCCCCGACCGCTCGCACCGCCACCGCGCAAGCCACAGTACGAATGCAGCCGCAAACCTTGGCCATGATCCACTCTGGCCAACACCCCAAGGGCGATGTCTTTGCCGTTGCGCGCATTGCGGGCATTCAAGCCGCCAAACGCACGCACGAGCTGATTCCGCTGTGCCACCCGCTGCTGCTGACCAGCGTGAAAGTGCAGCTGGAAGCGCAAGAGCCAGACCGCGTGTGCATCACCGCCACCTGCAAGCTCAGCGGCCAAACAGGCGTCGAAATGGAAGCCCTAACCGCCGCCAGTGTCGCCGCCCTCACCCTGTACGATATGTGCAAAGCCGTGGACAAAGGCATGGTCATTGAAAAGGTACAGCTGCTTGAAAAAATCGGTGGCAAAAGTGGCCATTACCAAGCTCCCATACAGCAAGGAGACAGCCATGCTTAAAGTCTTATTTTTTGCGCGCTACCGCGAAACGCTGGGCACGGAACAACTGGATTTACCCTACCACCCCGACCTCACCCATTTAGAAGAAGTGAGAAAAACCTTGGCCAAGCAAGGCGGCAAATGGCAAGTACTCAACGACACGGGTTTGATGTGCGCGCGCAATCAAGAATTGGTCGAACTCCACACCCCCATTCAAGACGGCGACGAGCTGGCCTTTTTCCCAACGGTCACAGGGGGCTAAATGATTTCCATCAAAGTGCAAACCGCACCCTTTAATGTGGGCATCGAAACCCAGCTTGCCCACCAAAATAATCTCAGTGCGGGCGCCTTGGTGTGCTTTAGCGGTTTTGTGCGTGACTTTAACGATGGCCGTAATGTGCGCAGTTTGCATCTCGAACACTTCCCTGGCATGACCGAAAAATCCTTACAAAAAATTGCCGAAGAAGCCTGCGCGCGCTGGCCGTTGCTTAAAGTGAATATTATTCATCGCGTCGGCACACTCAACCTTGGTGAGCCCATCGTTTTTGTTGCAACTTTGAGTGCGCACCGCGACGCCGCTTTTCATGCCTGCGCATTTATTATGGATTATTTAAAAACCCGCGCGCCTTTTTGGAAAAAAGAGCAAAGCGCACAGGGCAGTGTTTGGGTTGAAAGCAAAGACAGCGACCAGTACGCCGCAAAAAAATGGCAAGAAAGCCGCACCCAAAAGGAGAATTTTGAATGAACGCTACCTGCGAAAAACCCAATTTACACAGCATCGAACACACCATTTCCTCATTAAAATCCTTATTAAAATTCGATTTAGAAAACGAAAGCGTGGATTTATTTAACGCCGAAAAACGTATTCTCGCCAAAGATATTTTCGCCCAAGTAGACGTACCTTCCTGGAATAACAGCGCGATGGACGGCTACGGTTTTAACAGCTTGGATTTAATTGGTAAAACCGCATTGCCTGTTGCAGGCATCATGGCCGCAGGCGACAACCCCAACCAATGTATTTTGCGTGGCAACTGCATTCGTATTTATACAGGCGCGCCCATTCCACACGGAGTGGATACGGTCGTTGCACAAGAAAATTGCCGCATCGATGGCAACACCATTATTTTTGATGAATTTGAATTTGGCCAAAACATTCGCAAACAAGGCGAAGAAACGCGCAAAGACGCCTTGCTGCTTAAAAAAGGCACACAGCTGCGCGCGCAAGAAGTAGGCTTATTGGCAAGCCAAGGCTACCACCAAATTCAAGTTTACAAGCCGCTTAAAGTCGGGATTTTAAGCAGCGGCAACGAGCTGGCTACCCCTGGTGAAAAAATTCAAGAAGGGCAAATTTACGACGCCAACCGCTACACCTTAAACGCGCTTTTTAAAGGCTGGGGCTGTACCGTCACGCACTACCCCAACCTGCCCGACTCGTTAAATGAAACCGTAAACAGCCTCGAAAAAGCCAGCCAAGAGCAAGACATTATTATTACCTCAGGCGCGGTATCGGTGAGCGAAGCCGACCACATTAAAGCCGCCGTCCAACAATTAGGTGAAATTAATTTATGGCGCGTTGCCATTCAGCCAGGCAAACCCTTTGCTTTTGGCAAAATTGGCAAAGCAGCATGGATAGGTCTGCCTGGTAACCCTGCGGCCAGCTTAATTACCTCCTGCATCATGGTGCGCCCTGCGTTATTTTGTGCTTTAGGAAAAAACTTTAAAGACGAAGCGCCATTGCGCTTTAAAGCGGTATTTAATACCCGCAGCAGCGTGCGCCAACAATATTTGCAAGCGCGCCTCGTGCAATCGGAAGGCAAAACCAGCGTAGAGCTGCACCCCAAACAAAGCTCGGCCATGCTCGCCAATGCCTCTTGGGCAGAAGGTTTGGCCGTCATTCCGCCTAATACCTGCATTGCCGAAGGCGATCGCGTGCAATTTATTCCTTATTCCATGCTACAAAACCAATGACAATTTATGCTGCAAGCTGGCCGCTGAAAGCTCGCCTAAATGGCTGGCTTGAAGCTGGCCTTGGGCATCGAAAAAAAGGGTGATGGGCAAGCCGTACGAGTCGAGACTTTGCCCAAGCTTGCCGTCCGTATCCAGCCATAAATGCTGTAATTCTAACGATTTTTTCTGCAAAAATTGCTGCGCGACCGCCAAGCTTTCCCCCTGATTGATAAACACCCAATGCACCTTGGGGTAATCCTGCTGCGCCCTGGCCAACACGGGCATTTCACGCTGGCAAGGTGAGCACCAGCTCGCCCACATATTCACCACAATGGGCTGGCCTTTAAGCTGGCTTAATTGCATTTTTTCACCCTGAGCGCTGGTAAAAATTAAATCGGGCAAAGCCAAGGTGCGCTGCCACTGCGCCAAACTCCACAATAAAACCGCAGCCGCTACAGCACCGACACTCACACCCTGCGCCAAAGTGCGGCGCACAGCGGGAAAACGGTAGCAATAAAACCCTAAAGCCAAGAGCGCAAAAATGAGCGCCCCTAACCATAAAAAGCCGCCATCACGAATATCCAGCACGCGCCAAACCGAGTTTTGATATTGCGGCCAGTAGTGCCACACAAAGGCCAAACGCGCGCCCAATGCGCCCCACAAAAACACATAAAACAGCGCATCGGCAGCGGTGTTTTTTTGTAGGCGCGCGCTAAAAAAAGTCACCAGCCACGCCACAAATAACGCAGCGTAAATGGCTAGCAATTCCAGCGACACAGCCACAGGCCCCAAACTGATACTAAACATACTCTTCCTCTTTCTGGCAAAGACACACAAAGCAGCTACTTTTAACCCACACTTCCTACCCAAAGGTGCTTTATGTTTTTTAAAAAACTCACACCGATTCTCCTAAGTTGCGCCGCCTTAAACGCACAAGCGCTCAGCTTCGACCGCCCAGGTTTTGGTTTTGCCACTGAAGCTTTAGAGCCTGGGCAAGCGGTCTTAGAGCTAAGCACGCCCAATTATGAAAACAGCAAAAACAGCGGCACGCGGTTTACAGCTTTGGGCGTCGATGGTTTATTGCGTTTTGGCCTTATGCCCAATTTTGAATTGCAACTGGGTTCGCAGTTTTATGGCTGGCAGCAAAGCAAAGCCACTGGGCAAAAGAGCCAAACACAACAAGGTTTAGGCGATGGCTCTTTGGCCATAAAGTGGGCCAGCGATTTAGGGCTGGAGCATTTTTCTCTGGGCTTTTTACTTGGCACCAGCCTGCCTTTTGGCGACGCTCCCATCGGTGATCAAGGCGAGCAAAGCGACCTAGATATGACACTGAACTGGGCCTTGCCGCACGAACTGGGCTTGGGGCTTTATGCCAACCATCAAAATACCAAAGACGAGGACGGCTGGATGATTGCGCCAAGCTTTAGCTTCCCACTTTTTTCCGATTTTGCAGGCTACCTTGAGATTGGCTACGGCGAAGGCAGCCAACAAGGCCAAAGCGCAGGTGGCGGTATCACCTACGCCGTCACTCC
>JBDKHD010000169.1:0-8237 GCA_039797885.1 Pseudomonadota bacterium | reverse complement strand
CGTTGCCGCCCGATAATAAATTGATCGGGCCAAATTCAAACTCGGTGGCGGGGATGTTCCCCCAATTGACATAAATAAATTTCTTTAAAAACATAGCAATTTTTACTCAGCTTGAAATAGGCTTGGCCCTTGAGCCACAGAAGCAGAAACAACAGGGTCGTCAACTTCAGATGGCTCGTCACTGACAGCGGCATCCGCAGCAACTGGCGCTGAAGCCATTAATTCTGCCAGCACGTCATCACTGACATAAGACATAATCATCGGGCGAATTTTTAACAGGCTATCGCCTTCCAAAAAAGCATCGTCGTTGTGGATTTGAATTAAGCGTAATTGCCGTAATCGACGAAATAGAGCTTTGCGTTCGGTACTAAGCTCAGGCAAAGAGCGTTTTAATAAATTTTTCAAGGCAATATTGAGCGTTTCAAATGACAGAAGTACTGCGCCCTGTTCATCTACCGCCCCCTCACGCAAGGCTTTGTCGTATTGCACGCGCAAAATTAAAATCAGCGCCACTTCTTGCTGAGTTAAACGACTGCGAAACGCAGGGTTAGGGTTGTCTTCTTCATCCATGCCAGGCACTTGCGCACCAGGTGGAAATAAACGCACATATTGAAAGCGTGCGTCGTGCAAAATGCGAATCCCAAGCACAGAAAGATACTCATCTGTTTGCTCTTGCAAACGCACATAGCGATCATAAAGCTGCTGTTCAATTTGGCTTTCATCACGACAAATCACACCGTAATCCAGCAAACGCACCAACAGTTCAGAAAAATCACGCAGTGCCAAACCCTGCTCTTCTACGGCTTTTTCAATGGTATCTAGCATCAGGATTCTTTCTCTACTAGCTCAAAAATGAAGTGGTCTTTTTTAGTGAAATACGCTGAATGGGTGCGTGTTTCGCTTTCGTCATAGCTTACTTTCACAAAAAACTCACTGGATAAACTGTCGCTGGCACCAAGGCCAATGACGTTGGCTACCGCTAAAAAATCTTGGGCATTTTCGATGGGAAGATCTTGGCTGGATAACTTTTTTCCCATCACTAAATGACGTTTTAAATATTGGCGTAGCGCTTGTTGGTTGATTAAAAATGCTTGATCCAAAATTTGCTGCACATAGATTTCACGTCTGGCATCTAAATCCACCTCTTCCTTGCCTTCATCCAAAGCCGAAGCAACAAAAGATTTTTGTTTTGGTGGGGCAAGGCGCACTTGCGCAGGGTCGATAAGCTCCAGCTTAACGCCAGCCATATGCTGCGCGGCGCGCGAGAGTAATACCGCTTGTTGGGCGCTGCTTTGTGCGGCCAAATGCTTGCACACACTCAATACATCGTTGTGCTGTGCGCTAGCAAGGTAACTCATTTGTCGCATAATAATATCGGCGCGCTTGGTGAAACTTTGTAAGGCTTTGCGCAGTGCAGGCAGCATAATTTCAGAAGCATTACGCAGCCTTTGTTCGATACCTGCCAAAATAAACCACAGCAAAGATTCATCAGGGCGAGCAAGGTCTGGCAATAATTCGCGCAAACGTCGTTCGGCTTGTGCTTTAAAGGATTTATCACGCTTGCGGATTTTTTGAATTAAATCGCCGATGTAATCACGGTGTTTTTCGACGTTGTCCGCAGACAGACGCACGGAGAGGTCAGGCTGAAAGCGATTTTCCATAAAATCAAAAAAAGCTTCACTGGCATGCTGCACTAAGAGCTGATCTTCCATTTCACGCACTAAATCGCGTTTGCGCTCTTCCAGCTCGGCAATAATATCGGTGAAATCACTGATGATGCGCTCGGAATAATCGTAAGCATCCAGCAAATCATACAGATCACCGCGCTCTAAAAATGCCTCCAAGGCATTGCGGGTATTGCGCGTATTGCGGTGGCGAGTATGAGCCAAGCTTTTGCTTTGCGCCGCAAAAGGTTCGGTAAACAGACGACCGTAACGACTGAATGAAAAGGTGCTGTGCATGCTGACGGTGTCGAGCTGTTTTTCCAGCCAGCCGTGTTCAAGCAGCTGATTTAAAACCCAGCCTGCTTGTTCGCGACTGTTTTTAAAACGGCTCTCGCTGTCTTCATCATCGCTGGCTAAAAGTGGTGCACGCACCAAAGCCTCTTGAAAAATTTCCAGCAGTAAGTCGCGCTGCAAGGCTTGACCATAATCGGCACTGGAAGAACTGTATAACCTTTTATACAGCTCACGCAGGCACTCAGTGATTTGGGCGCGGTACTTGCCCGTTAGTGGGCGAAAAAACTGCTCTCGTTCCTGTTCAAAAAACATACTATTGGGCAAATTCACGCAGTGTAAAAGACGCAACAGAGTACTGAATGCAGGGCCTTTTAGCCAGCGCCAAGCGCAGAAAAAAGAGTATACTGAGCGCCCCTCCCCTTTTTGCACCATGACGGAATAGCACTTCTATGCTGACTCGGATTTTCGCATTTATTTGTCTAAGCCTACTGTTTTTATCTGTCTGCGCCGACCAGGATTTCACAGCACTGAATCTGCAACAAGCGCAAAATCACGACCTAAGCAGCCAGCTGCAATATCTAGAAGACCCCAATCACGATTTGGATGTGCGCTCTGTACTGGCGCAAGAAGGCTGGCAGAAGCAGGCAAAGGCAACACCGAACTTTGGCTTTAGCACTTCAGCTTATTGGCTGCGCACCACTTTAAACAACTCCAGCGCCACAACTTGGTCATTATGGGTGCATTATGCGCTGCTGGACTCTATGCAACTGTGGCTGTGTCCTCTTCCATTGAACGATTTAAGCCAATGCCAACACCAAGAGGGCGGCGACACACAGCCCTTTAGCGCCAGAGCCTTGCCACACCCTTCGTTGATTTTCTCTTTGCCCATGGATAACCAAGCGTCTTACTTGCTACTGATCCGCGTCCAAAGTAATAGCATATTACAGTTACCTCTTAGCCTGATTGACAATAACACACTTGAAAACGAGCTTTTAACCAACAACATTTGGCGCGGCATTTACTACGCCACCTTGCTGGTGCTGGCGCTTTATAATTTGTTTATTTTTTTGGCGCTACGCAAACGTAGCTATTGGCATTTCAGCTTATTCTCACTGTCATTTTTGCTGCTTCATATGGCCTACGAAGGCTCAGCTTTTCAGCTTTTCTGGCCAAGCGTACCCAGCTTTAATCGCTATGCTCTGCCCGTCTTCTTTGCCTTAAATCTTTTAACCATTACTTTTTTTGTACCGCAGTTTTTGCGCTTAAGCAGCTTATATTCAGGCTTATTTCGTTTATTTCGAGTGTTCAGCGCCATTATTTTAGTCAGCCTTTTGCTGCTGCCCTTATTGCCGTACGATTTTATTATTCGTTTTTACAGCGGCCTAAACCTTATCGTAATGGGAACCGCTTGCTGGATCGGCTGGCTTTTTTGGTTTCGTCATGAACACGCCACTCGTTTCTTTACGCTGGGATTTACGTCGCTGATTCTTGGCTTAGGCTTTGCCATTTTAAACTTTTTAAGCTGGCTCCCTCCCAATGCTTTAACTCAGCACGCTTATCAGTTTGGCTCGTTTTTTGGCATTATTTTCTTATCGCTGTCATTGGGTGAGCGTACTGTTTTTAGACAAAAAGAGGAGCTCAAAGAAAAGTCACTTCAGCTTGAGCGTCAGGAGGAAAAAATCCAAGCTCTTTATGCCTACGAAGACATCTATCAGAACTCTTTAACAGGCAAGTTCCAGCTCGACAACGAAGGCTATTTTACGCGCAGCAATACCGCCTGGCGCGCGATCTTGGGTTACAGCGATGAAGGTTACTTCCTTGCCGATAACCCGAAATTCAATAGTCTTTTTAGTGAATCCAAGCAGCGCAAAAAGTTTTGGCGTGAGATAAAAGACCAAGGCAAGCTACGTGCACGCGTGCTGTATTTTACTCAGCCCGTAAGTGGTGAACGCATAGTGGTATCCATCAGTTTGCGTAAGGGCAACACCAATAAGGCCGCCTGGTTTGGTGCAGGCCAAGACGTCACCGATAACTATTTAAAACAACAAGCGCTGCTGCAAATTCAACAAGAGAAAACTCAATCTTTACGACAACTGGTGGTGGGCATTAGCCAAGAAATGAATACACCATTAAGCAATATTCGCCTTGCCCGCGATTTTCTTGAGGCCGATCATCCTGACTGGAGCGAAGCGCATTACCACGCACAGCTAAAAGAAAACTTGAATGTGATGCACCAAGGCACAGATCGCTTGCACGAGCTAAACGCTTTAATGAAGAACGCAGTGATTCAGGCCAATCAATACGCGCAGGAAGACATTCACTTACGCCAGTGGCTTGAACTATGGCAAGAAGAGCAACACAAAGCGGATACGCAAATTAAAATTCGCCTCGCCGTACACAGCTATTTGATTGATTGGCCAACCTATCCCGAAGCACTCAAAATCGTCTTAACCCAGCTGTTGCAATACTGCAAAACTCGCAATCCAGATTTATTAAGCAAAGGCGCGCTTAAAATTAGCGTAGATTTACGTGAACGCAGTGAATTTTTAGAGCTGCATTTTCAAGATAACGGCAAGGCGTTGGACAAAACTCAACGAGAAAATCTGTTTATGCCTTTTATTTCAAGCGGCGTGCAAAGCCGAGGTTTAGGTTTATACCAAAGCTACAATTTAATTACCGAATTGCTGCAAGGCTTTATTGAATGGCCAGAAGAAAGCGAAGGTTTTTATTTGGTAGTGCGCTTTACCCTGCCTGTTTTTGTCGATAAAAACGTGGAAAAAGCAGATCAACAGGAGTAAATGAAAAGCAAAAAAATAGCCAAGCTTTGCGGCTTGGCTATTACTTACAAGCTAAAATTACTCAGCTTGTTGAGCTTCTGCAGCAACTTCTTGAGCAGGAGCAGCTTCAGCAGCAGGAGCTTCTACAGCAGCGGCTTCAGGAGCAGCTTCAACAGCAGGAGCAGCTTCAACAGCAGGAGCAGCTTGTTCAGCAGCAGGAGCTTCTACAGGAGCAGCTTCTTTTTGGCAAGCAGTTAAGAACAGAGCAGAAACAAGCAGAGCAGAGGCAGCTAAAATACGCATGATTTTTTTCCAATAATGACTTCAGGGTTAATCGATCAGACACACACTGGCCAACGCTCTGTCTTTTGACAAATTCAGAGTTCAGTACAACGGCATCTGAGGGAATGGGTTGCTCACAGGATTGAAAGCGCGATCATTGTAGAACTCTTAGCACAAAAAAAAAGGGGGTAAATCAAATATTTCCCCCTTTTTTCATTCTTTTTTTCAGATCAGGCCGCTACGCACCTTTTTGGCGCATTTCGGCCTGTTTTTTACAGTTTTGCCGCCAGTTCACAGCCCTGACGAATGGCGCGTTTGGCATCCAGCTCACCTGCAAACTCGGCACCACCAATAAGATGTAGGCCGAAGCTTTTATTTTCGATGGCTTTCAGAGTTTGATGAAGCCCGTTCACCGACTCTTGCCCTGCGCACATGACGATTTGATCCGCCTCAACCAGCTCCGCCTTGCTGCTGTGTTCGCCCTGAGCAATGGAAATGTGCAAACCGCTGTCGTCGATACTGTCGTAAGACGCACCACCTATGGTCGTTACGCCTTTCATCTTAATAACAGCACGATGTACCCAGCCTGTGGTTTTGTTTAAACCTTTGCCAAAGGAAGAAGATTTACGTTGCAACAGGGTGAGCTCGCGAGCAGAAGGCTCGATTTGTGGCTTAACCAAACCGCCGCGCACTTCGTTGCTGATGTCTACGCCCCACTCTTTCCACCAGCGTTCTTTATCCAATGTTAAAGATACACCTTCGTGGCTTAGGTATTCGCTGACATCAAAACCGATGCCGCCTGCCCCCACTATCGCGACCTTTTTACCCAGATCCAGCTCTTTATCCAGAAGCTCTTGGTAAGACACCACCTTGCCGTGATCGATGCCAGCAATCTTGGGCAGGCGAGGCTTCACACCTGTCGCTATAACGACTTCATCAAACCCGCCGTTCAGTAACTCATCGGCGCTGACGCGATGGTTCAATTTCAGCTCGATATGGTATTTTTGGATCATGGCGTTGTAGTAGCGAATTTGTTCCTGAAACTCTTCTTTGCCAGGAATACGCGCGGCGTAGGTAAACTGCCCGCCGATATGATCACGCTCTTCAAATAAAGTCACTTGATGGCCACGTTCAGCGGCAACCGCAGCGCAAGACAAGCCCGCAGGGCCTGCGCCCACCACCGCTACTTTTTTCGCTTTGCTGACTTCTTTATAAATCAAGGTGGTTTCGTAGCAAGCACGTGGGTTCACCAAACAAGAAGCGCGCTTGTTTTCAAAGGTGTGATCCAAACAGGCTTGGTTGCAAGCGATACAGGTGTTGATCTCATCCACGCGATTTTCTTCGACTTTTTTCACCCAGAATGGGTCGGCCAAGAATGGGCGTGCCATGGACACCATATCCGCCTGCCCTGCTGCCAAAATAGCCTCGGCGGTTTCAGGCATATTGATGCGGTTGGAGGCCACCACAGGCACTTTTACAGCTGCTTTCACTTTGGCGGTCGCTTCTACGAAAGCGGCACGAGGGACAGAGGTCACAATGGTTGGAATACGCGCTTCGTGCCAGCCAATGCCCGTATTGATTAAAGTCACGCCGACTTTTTCCAACGCTTGCGCCAGCTGGATAACCTCCATCATGGTGGAGCCGTCTTCGACCAAGTCGAGCATGGATAAGCGGAACATAATAATGAAATTAGGCCCAACGGTTTCACGCACTTTTTTCACCACCTCCACAGGAAAGCGCATACGGTTTTCGTAAGAGCCGCCCCATTCATCGGTGCGTTTGTTGGTGCGTGCGTTGAGCATTTGCGTAATGAAATAGCCCTCAGAACCCATAATCTCCACGCCATCGTAATTGGCTTTTTGCGCAAGCTTAGCCGCACGCGCATATTGGTCGATGGTTTTGTAGATATCTTTGCTGGTCAGCTCTTTAGGTTTAAAGGGCGTGATAGGCGATTGAATGGCCGAAGGTGCGACGTTAAAAGGCGTGTAGCCGTAACGGCCTGCGTGCAACAGCTGCAACAGGATTTTAGAGCCGTTGTCATGCACCGCCTTGGTCACTTTCTTATGGAAAGGCACTTGCAGACTGCTGATCATTTTGGAGCCTAAGGGCAACAAATCACCGCGACGATTGGGCGAAAAACCACCCGTTACCATCAAGCCCACACCACCGCGCGCACGCTCGGCAAAGTACTCGGCCAGCTCGCCAAAGTGCCAAGGGCGATCTTCAAGGCCAGTGTGCATCGAGCCCATCATGATGCGGTTTTTTAAGGTGGTAAAACCTAGATCTAAAGGCTCAAGAATATGCGGATAGGAATTTCTCATGGGTTACTCTCATCGGTTTTGCAGTGGCATTGTTTTATGGCTGAAGCGCATTATAGGTAAGATGACAGCCGCTCGCTGCGACAAAATACCTTATGCCAGCCCTTATGACTTCGGTTATCAGTGTAGCCCGTTCAGGTTAGCGGTAAATAACCTGAACTCGCAAATCACTGATTAAACATTGCAAAAGCCTGAAAGGAACGGTGTAAGATCTAATCAACACTGATTTCGATAGTAGGAATCGCGCCGTTGTGTTTAGCCTGGCGCGCCAAAGCCACGGCAATGCGGCGGGCGGCATGGCGGTACATCATAGAAACTTCGCTGTGGTCGTCGGCGGCCACCACAGGCGTGCCCGCATCGGCTTGCGCACGAATGTAGGTAGACAGCGGCAAAGATCCCAATACTTTAGAGTGGTACTGCTCGGCCAGTTTTTCCGCCCCAAGCTCACCAAAGATAGGCTCAGCATGACCGCAGTTTGAGCAGATATGCATACTCATATTTTCAATTAAACCCAGCACCGGAATATGTACTTTTGCAAACATCTCAATACCTTTTTTGGCATCGGCCAAGGCAATGTCTTGTGGCGTAGTGACTATTACCGCGCCAGATACCGGCACTTTCTGGCTTAATGTCAGCTGAATGTCCCCTGTGCCTGGAGGCATATCCACGACCAAATAATCCAGCTCGCCCCAAAGAGTCTGGGTTAAAATTTGCACCAAAGCACCGCTGACCATCGGACCACGCCAAGCCATTGGCGTTTGTTCGGTGACCAGATAGGCCATGGACATACTTTTTAAACCATGCGCCTCCACAGGCACAAAGAACTTGCCATCCACCACTTTCGGGCGCGTGCCATCTGGCATACCCAGCATAATGCCTTGGCTTGGGCCATAAATATCAGC
>JBDKHD010000168.1:0-9569 GCA_039797885.1 Pseudomonadota bacterium | reverse complement strand
GTGCGTAGATGGAATGCCCTTGTCATCGGTGGTGACACTTGAGGAAACCGAGCAGTTTTGTTTGCTTTCTTGCGCTTGCAGCACGCACCAAACTGGGCTTTCGCCACCTAGATGACCCGTGGTTTGAAATTGAGAGTTGCCAAGGCTTGCGGTGCTGGTGGCAATCTTTTTACCCACAATGAGGTTGTCGTCACTGTGCATGCTGCTGTTGCTGTCCACAATCA
Organism: Pseudomonadota bacterium; assembly: GCA_039797885.1. GTDB lineage: Bacteria > Pseudomonadota > Gammaproteobacteria > Pseudomonadales > Oceanobacteraceae > Venatoribacter. The sequence goes on along the minus strand of JBDKHD010000168.1, from coordinate 9,345 downwards.
AGGTGGCGTATTGCTCATTGGGTTTGACGGTTTCACTAAAGCCCAAACCCAGTAGCGGCAGCTGGATGTGCTGTTCTGCGCTTAAAGTGGCGGAAACCTTGCCTTGCCAAGGGGTGTAAGTGCGCACTTCGGAAAAGACTCGGCTACCCTCAGTGCCGCAAGCCACTTCTTTGCCCGAGGCATCGGCGCATTTCTTGGTGGTGGTAATAGGTGTGACACCTGCGCAATTGCCTACCTGATAGGCGCTGCCTGCGCCATCAATCACCATGATAAATTTTTGTGCTGTGCTTCCTGTGGCTTCGGGGGTGACGAAGCTTTGTTGCAGAGTAAATACCCAAGTGCCTGCAATCGAGCCATTATCGGCGGCGGCGCTGTAATTATTCAAATCATACGCGGCGCTGTCGTGGGTGTTGCCTAGGCGGGTGTTATTGAAAGCGACTGTTGACGCGGGGCAATTGGGAATGGGGTCGGTGATGCTCGTACTGGGGTTTCCGTTACCGCTGCCACTGTTGTTACTGCCGCCGCTGCCGTTGCTGCCACCGTTGTTATTGCCGTTGTTACTGCCAGAGCCATCACCGGGGTTTTTAGAGCCGCCAGAGCCAGGTTTGAGATAGGGCGAAATGCTGTCGTCCAGGCCGCCACAGCCTGCAAGGTTTAGGGCAAGAACGATAACGGCAGTGGTAAGTAGGGGGCGGTGCAGCATGAGTGTTCTCGTTATTATGATGCTTGGAGCGATTAAGACACCTTAATGCGCTCCTAAGTTGCAGGCAATGCTTGCGCATGGCCTTTGCGCACAGTTTACCTTGTGCGGCTTAGCGTTGTGCCAAGGCTTGGCGTGCGCGTTTAACACCTTCACGCACCTGAGCCGGTGCCGTGCCACCAATGTGATTGCGCGCCGCCACCGAACCTTCCAGCGTCAGTACGGCAAACACCTCTTGGCCGATGGAGGGGGAAAACTGCTGCAATTCCGCCAAGCTCATTTCACTTAAATCCTTGCCCGTTTTGACGCCATAAGCCACGGATTTACCCACAATCTCATGTGCATCGCGAAAGGGCGTGCCTTGGCGTACTAGGTAGTCGGCCAAGTCGGTGGCGGTGGAGAATCCGCGCATGGCGGCTTCGCGCATATCGGCTTTGCGGGCGATGATATTAGGAACCATGTCGGCAAAAGCACGCAGGCTGTCGCGCAGGGTGTCGACGGTATCAAAGAGCGGCTCTTTGTCTTCTTGGTTGTCTTTGTTGTAGGCCAAAGGCTGAGATTTCATCAGCGTCAAAAGCCCCATTAAATGGCCATAGACGCGCCCTGTTTTGCCACGCACCAGCTCGGGCACGTCGGGGTTTTTCTTCTGCGGCATGATGGAAGAGCCTGTGCAGAAGCGGTCGGGCAGGTCGATGAATTTAAACTGCGCCGAAGTCCAGAGCACCAGCTCTTCGGAGAAACGCGACAGGTGCATCATGATGATGGACGCGGCATTGGCAAACTCGATGGCAAAGTCGCGGTCGGACACCGAGTCTAGGCTGTTGTCGGTGGGTTTATCAAAGCCCAGCAGTTCAGCGCTGTAGTGACGGTCGATGGGGTAGGTCGTGCCTGCCAAGGCCGCAGCACCCAAGGGCAGCTGGTTCATGCGCGCGCGACAGTCTTGCAGGCGCGAATAGTCGCGCTCCAGCATGGCGTTCCACGCCAGCAAATGGTGGCCAAAAGTCACTGGCTGGGCGGTTTGCAGATGGGTGAAGCCTGGCATGAGGGTGTCGGCTTCTTTTTCAGCTAGGCCAACAATGCCTTGCTGTAAGCGCGTGAGTTCATCGCTGATGAGGTCGATTTGATCGCGCATATAAAGGCGAATATCGGTGGCAACTTGGTCGTTGCGCGAGCGCCCTGTGTGCAGTTTTTTGCCAGCGATGCCGATTTTTGCGGTCAGGCGTGATTCGATGTTCATGTGTACGTCTTCTAAGGCTACGCTCCACTCAAACTCGCCGCGTTCGATTTCGATGCGGATTTCTTCTAGGCCACGGATAATGGCATCGCGCTCGTCGGCAGAGAGGACGCCGACCTTGGCCAGCATCTTGGCATGGGCGACAGAGCCTTGGATGTCTTGCGCGTACATGCGTTTATCAAAATTCACCGAAGCGGTAAAACGTGCTACAAAAGCGTCGGTGGCTTCAGAAAAACGGCCACCCCATGCGGAATTGGTAGAATCAGACATACAGTTACCCAAGCAAGGTTAAAAATGGCGCAAAGTATAGCGATTCGCGCCCCAAGCTCCTAGTGTTTCGCGGCGCACTCAAGACAGGCTTAAAGCAGGCTCAGTATGCACAACAACCTCGAAAATTATTTTGTTCCCGATCTTTGCAACGCCCGCGCCATTATCATTTTGCTGGCGGTGAGCGAGGCGTTGGTGTTGGCGATGGCGCTTATCGAAAGCAGCCTGCCAGGCTTTTCTTGGCAGCGTTTTACGGTAATGTCGTTTTTTGTGCAGTGGGTGTGTTTGCTGTCGGTAGCGGTCATTTGCCCGCTGCGTAAAGTGTTTGTGTATTTGCCTGCACTGGCGACCTCAGGCCTAGCCATTGCGGTGGTGGCGGTCGTGACTTTGGTGGTGAGCGTGGCGGGTGAATACCTGTGGCCTACCAACCAAGGCCTAGTGGACTGGTGGTGGGTAGCGCGTAATGTGCTGATTGGCGGTATTTTTGCCTCGATGGCCATGCGGTATTTTTATGTGCAAAGCCAATGGCAGTTTAAAACGCAGGCCGAGCTGAACGCGCGCCTAGCGGCACTGCAAGCCAATATTCGCCCGCATTTCTTTTTTAATACCCTCAATACCGTGTCCTCTTTGATTGCCATCGACCCCGACAAAGCCGAGCGCATGCTGCTGGATTTGGCGCAGCTGTTTCGTGCGGTGCTCAAACAGGATGACAGCCTGATTTTGCTGCAAGATGAGATTGAGCTGGGCAAGCGTTATTTGGATATCGAGCAGGTGCGCCTAGGTGAGCGTATGCGCGTGCACTGGCATGTGCCTGAGCCGCTGCCTGCCATAAAAGTGCCGCAGCTGTTGTTGCAGCCCTTGCTGGAAAACGCGGTCTATCACGGCGTTGCGCCCAGCGTCGATGGCGGGCAAATCGACATTTATGTGCACGAAGAAAAACAGCTGTGGCGGCTGGAAATTCATAACACTAAGGTGGCCAGCGGCACGACAGGTGGCAATCGCATTGCTCAGGCCAACATTGCCGCGCGCTTAGAGGCACTCGGCCAGGGCGCGCGTTTGCAGATCGACGAAAGCGCGGCACAATACCGCGTACAGCTGTGGCTACCCAGGGACTAACAACATGGCAATAGACGTACTTTTGGTGGATGACGAGCCCTTGGCGCGCGAGCGCCTCAAGCGCCTATTAATCGAGCACAAAGACTTCCATTTGGCGGGCGAAGCGGCTCATGGCGACGCGGCGCTGGATTGGTTGCGCTTAAACCGCGTGCAGCTGGTGCTTTTGGATATTCAAATGCCGGGCAAAACAGGGCTAGAGGTGGCGGCGGCCATTCAAGAGCTGCCCAAGCCGCCGCAAGTGATTTTCTGCACCGCCTACGACGAGCACGCACTGGCGGCCTTTCGCGTTAAAGCCTTGGATTATTTGCTCAAGCCTGTGCGCCCCGAAGACTTGGCCGCCGCCTTGCTGCGTGTAAAAGACTGGATCGCCAAAACCGAGCCAGTCAGCACCGCCCCCGCCAAACAGTACATCAGCACACAAGGCCATCGCGGTATGGAGCGCATCGCGGTGGATCAGATTTTGGCTTGCCTAGCCGAGCAAAAGTACGTCAGCGTGCTGCATAAAGGCGGCGAAATCCTGATTGACGATTCCCTGAAGCAGTTAGAAGAGCAGTTCCCCGAAGTCTTTGTGCGTGCGCACCGCAATGCGTTGGTGGCCAAGGATAAAATCCAACGCCTTGAGGCTCTTGGCTCAGGTGGCCATCAGCTGATTCTAGAAGGGTTAAGCCAGCCCATTCCCGTTAGCCGCCGTCAGCTGGCGGAAATAAAACTTGCTATCAAGGAGCCGTAGTTTGGCGATGCCAGCTAAGTACAAGGCTGGTATGATATCCGCCTTATTTTTTGAATGCTAAGGCACAATCTATGTCGGTAAGCACCCTGCGCATTGCCACACGCAAAAGCCCTTTGGCTCTGTGGCAAGCGGAACACATCAAAGCTCGCTTGCAAGCACTGCATCCTACTCTGTCTATTGAGCTGATTACCTTCACCACTCAAGGCGATAAAATCCTCGATACGCCGCTGTCCAAAATTGGTGGCAAGGGCTTGTTCGTCAAAGAGCTGGAGGCCGCCATGCTCGATGGCCGCGCCGATATCGCCGTGCATTCTATGAAAGACGTGCCGATGGAGTTTCCTGAAGGCTTAGAGCTGGGCGTGATTTGCACCCGAGAAAACGCCCAAGACGCCTTTGTGTCGAACAAGTACCAAAGCCTAAACGACCTGCCGCAAGGCGCGGTAGTGGGCACATCCAGCCTGCGCCGCCAGTGCCAAATTCAACAGCTGCGCCCCGATCTGGTAATCGAAAGCCTGCGCGGCAATGTGCAAACGCGTTTGAAAAAGCTCGATGAAGGCCAATACGACGCCATCATTTTGGCGGCCGCAGGCCTGATTCGCATGGAGCTTAGCGACCGCATTGCCAGCTTTATCCCCACCGAGCAATCTTTGCCCGCAGGTGGCCAAGGCGCGTTGGGTATTGAATGGCGAGTGGGCAACCGCGCCATTCACGAGCTCATTAAGCCTTTGCACGACGCCGATACCGCCGCCTGCGTGCTGGCCGAGCGCGCGTTAAATCGCCGTTTACAAGGTGGCTGCCAAGTGCCCATCGCCGCCTTTGCGCAGCTGCAACAGGGCCAGCTGCACCTGCGCGGCCTGGTTGGCAGTGTCGATGGTACGACCTTGCTGCGCACCACCCAGCAAGGGGCAGCTAAAGATGCCGAAGCCATTGGCATTGCAGGGGCAGAAGCGTTGTTGGCTCAGGGTGCGGGCGCGATTTTAACCGCCGTGTACGGTTTTGAAGTGAAATAACGACCTAAGGGGCCGGGCAAGATGAACATCATAGTGACGCGCCCAACACTGCAAGCCGCACCTTTGATTGCCGCGTTGACACAGCTTGGGCATCAGGTGCGGCACATGCCCCTGATGCAGATCGAACCTTTGCCCGACGACAGCCGCACCGCAACGCTGCGTAGCCTGATCCAAAACCTCGATCAGTACAGCGCCGTAGTGGTGGTCAGCATGAACGCGGCCGATGCGGGTCTTGCTTGGCTGGACAGCTATTGGCCGCAGCCACCTATGGGCATTGACTGGGTTGCCGTAGGCCCAAGTACTGCCGAGCGACTGACAAAAGCAGGCCTGCCTGTACACTGCCCGCAATCGGGTTTCGATAGCGAAGCCATGCTGGTCTTGCCTTGCTTGCAAAGTGAGCGCATAGCGGGCAAAAAAGTGTTGCTGTGGCGAGGCGTAGGTGGCCGTGAAAAGCTGGCCAGCACGCTGCGCGAACGCGGCGCACAGGTGGATTACGCCGAGCTGTACCAGCGCCTGCCCATTCACTACAGCCCAGAACATTGGCAGCAGGCCTTGCAGCCAAAACCCGTGTTGCTGCTTAGCAGCACCGAACAGATAGATATCGTTCTTGCGCAGTGCCCGCAGGTTCGCACCAGTCTGAGCGCCGTTATTACGCCCAGTGCCCGCAGCGCGCTCATAGCGCAAGAGCAAGGCTTTACGCCTGTGATTGCTGCCGCCAGCGCCCGAGATGAAGACAGTTTGACCGCACTAAGCACCCTACCCCAGAGCATTTAAAAGGATAAAAATCGTGAGTGAGTACAGCCCAGTCGAGAAAAGCCAAGCGCAGTTGCAACGTGCCAAACAAGCCCAGTCTGCGTCCAAGAGCAAAGTCATGGTATGGCTAACCTTTTTGCTGGTGCTGTTGATTTTGTTGGTGCTTAGCGCAGGCGGTATCGTGGGCTACCAGCATCATCAAAAACTGCGTATTGAACTGGCGCAGCTCAAGCTTAACCAAGCCGCCACGGCCGCAACCTTAACAGAAAAAACCCAACAGCTGGCCAAAACACAGCAAGCCATGATGCGGGTGCAGCAACAACTGCAAGAGCAACAAGAAAGCAACGCACGCGAGCTGGAGCAGCTCGCCAGCGCCAACCAGCAAGACTGGCTGTTGGCCGAAGCCGAATATCTGCTGCGTTTAGCCAACCAACGCCTGCACTTAGAGCGCGACTGGAACAGCGCCCTGTCTATGCTGCAAGCCGCCGATAACGTCCTTTCGGAAACACACAACCCTCGCACCAAGGCGGTGCGTGCCGCCATAGCCAAAGAAATCCTGGCGCTCAAGCAAATCCCTGCGGTAGACAAAGAAGGCGCAGTGCTGCGTTTGCAAGCCTTGCAAGATGCCATTCCTAAGCTGCCTTGGGTGCGCAGCCATTTAACTGCCCAGCCCCAAGACCAAGAGATGCCCGAAGCCGCCCCCGTCCCAGAGCAAGCCTGGTATCAGCGTTTTTGGCATAAGCTCACAGGCGCATTGGCCAGCCTAGTGCGCGTGCGTGAACGCGACTCGGCCAACAACGCGCCCTTGTCGCCTGATCAGCAGTACTACCTGCAACAAAATATGTATTTGATGCTAGAGCAGGCCCAGGTTGCCTTGTTGCGTGAAGAACCCAGCCTCTATCTGCACAGCTTGGTGCGCGTTGAACACTGGATTAAACAGTATTTGCTAGTAGACGATGCTCAAACCGCCAGCGTGCAAAAATCCTTAACAGAAATGAAGGCCTGGCAAGTGAACCCCACTCGCCCCGACATCAGCGAATCCTTACTGCAATTACAAAAACTGGTTGAACAGCAACGCCGTGGCTCCGTACCAGGAGGTGCATCATGAGGCAATGGCTGACCCTGTTACTGCTGGTTTTAATCCTAGGTCTGGTGGCGGGCTCATCCTTGGGCGTAGACAGCGGCTATGTGCTGGTCAGCTGGCTGAATTACACAGTCGAAACCACCTTTGCCTTCTTCTTGGTGCTGATGGTGCTGACCACGCTGGTGCTCTATGTGGCGCTGCGCGTGGCCTTAGTGCTCTTGGGTAGCGACTGGGGCTTTAACGAATGGCGCGCGCGCAAGCGCAATCTGCGCGCTCGTCAGCAAACCACCAAAGGGCTGATGTGCTTGGCCCAGGGGCAGTGGAAACGCGCCGAAAGCCTGCTTAGCCGCAGTGCCAACGATGCCGACACCCCTATGATCAACTACCTAGCTGCTGCGCGCGCGGCGCAAGAGCAAGGCAAAATCGAAGCCGCCGACGACTGGGTGCGGGCGGCGCAAGCCAGCACCAAAGGCGCAGACCTCACAGTCGGTATGATTCAGGCCGAGCTTTTGGTGGGGCGTGGGCAAAAAGAACAAGCCTTGGCGGTGCTACTGAAGCTGCGCCAAGAAAATCCGAAAAACGCCTTGCTGCTCAAACGCCTGACCGACTTATACCTCAGCCTGCAAGACTGGAAAGCCCTGCACGACCTAATCCCAGCCATACGCAAGTTTGCGCGCATCACCGATGACAAACTGCAAGAGCTGGAAGAACGCGTGCTGCTGCAAATGCTGGAGCGCACCCTGTATTTGCCACAGGCCAATGGCTCGACCCTGGCCGCGCTGCAAAAAACCTACAATGATAGCGCACGCCCACTGCGCTACAGTTTGCCCATCGCCAAGCGCTACATCGAACTGCTGGTGGAGCTCAAAGCCGAAGCCCTGGCCGAACAAGAGCTGCGCAGCATTTTAAACAACCTCTGGCACGACGATTTAGTCTGCCTCTATGGGCAAGTGAAGGGCGAAGATGCCGGTCGGCAGCTGCTTTTTGCTGAAAAACAACTGCCCGAACGCCCCAATGACGCCGTACTGCTTTTGGCCCTGGGTCGCTTGGCGCTGCGCGTTGGCGATACTGGCAAAGCGCTGGACTACTGGGCAACGGGCTTGCGCTTTCGCAACCTGCCTGCCTTGCATACGGAAATGGGCAAAGTGCTGTGCGCCCAAGGCCAAACCGAACAAGCCTGCGAACACTTTCAGCTAGCGCTTAGCGAATAACGCTGGGCGCTTAATCAACGGCTAAAAATGGTTGATTTAAAGCAGAGGATTGGCTTAGGTAAAACGGCTGAAAACGTAATAAATAATGCTGATTAATAAGAAAAAATCACAATAAAACTTGAGGTTTTTTAAGGGGGGGGTAGCTTGGCATTTCTTCGTCATTAAGCAAGAAATGGATTTTTTATTACATGGAATTTTTTCGCTCTATTTTCATTACAAGCTTGCTGATCGTTATTGCAACCACTGCAAGCGCTGATCTTCCTCTTTCGGTCGAGGGCATAATTACAGAAGAAGGAAGTATCAAACTCGACAGTTCTTTGTCTTATTCCAACAGCGATCACCAAAGACTTATGACTGGTGATCCTATTGTTATTCAGACTGGACCCTCGTCATTTATTAGCTTGCCAACAAAAATCAGTGAATCCAAAACCAATACCGATGTGGTCGTTACTACTTTAGGCCTGAGATATGGCTTAACCCCTGATGCCGAAATATACACGCGCGCCAGTTATTTATACCGAAGTACGCGCTTTAACGATTTAGCGCAGATGAACAGTGATAATGAAAAGCGCTTTGTGGATTCTTGGTTAGGTTTGAATTATCAATTCTTACAGGATAGCGCCACCCCTGCACTTCTTGGTTTTATCGAAGGAGCGCTTTATGAAAAACATCAGCAAAGCCATTCTTCTGGCAAATCTTGGACAGTCGGCATGACGGCTTTTAGAGCTATTGATCCTGTTGTTCTCTCTTTAACAACCGCTTTTCAATGGAATCAAAAACGCAAAGATGGCGATGCCCGTTTTCAGCCAGGTAGTTATTATTTTTTAACACCGTCGGTGGCCTTTGCCGTTAATGACCGCGTTACTCTTACAACAGGTTTTCAATGGATGAGTCGTCAGGCCGATTATTATGACAGCACTGCACAAGGATTTCGCCGAACGAGCACGGATGTAACGCTCGGTATGGGCTACGGAGTCGCGAAAGGAAATACATTAAATTTCTCTTTCAAGGCAAATGTCTCGGGTCAAAGTGGGGCAGACCTGAGGCTTAACTGGCTTTATGCCTTTTAATTATGCCCTTTTAAACTTTATATGGATTTAAAAATGAAAAAATAATGATTGCTGCGCTTTTCAGTGCCGCTGTTTCTACGCCTGCATTTGCAGACAACAGCAACGACCTAGCAGATGCGGGTTTAATTTTCGAAATGGATAGTAGCCAATCTGTGGAGCTGGCAGTGTTG
>JBDKHD010000167.1:0-2619 GCA_039797885.1 Pseudomonadota bacterium | reverse complement strand
CTGCCACGGTTGAAGTTTTTTTCAACATCGGGAATAAAAAAATGTTCGGTGCGGCCGCTGGAGGCACGCTGAAACTCGGGGCGTTCCAATAAAATTTCATCGAGAATTTTACGATAATGAGCGGTGATATTTTTCACATAGCCCATGTCTTTATAGCGGCCTTCGATTTTAAAAGAGCGCACGCCTGCATCGACTAATGCGCGCATGTTGTCGGTTTGGTTGTTGTCTTTCATCGACAGTAAATGTTTGTCGTAAGCGACCACGCGGCCTTCTTCGTCTTTGAGCGTGTAGGGCAGGCGGCAGGCTTGTGAGCAGTCACCGCGATTGGCGCTACGGCCATTGTCGGCATGGCTGATGTAGCAATTTCCCGAGAACGCTACGCAGAGTGCGCCGTGAATAAAAAATTCGATGCCTGCATCAACCTGAGTGCTGATTTCATGAATTTGTTTGAGCGTCAGTTCGCGCGCCAGCACCAGCTGGGAAAACCCCGCTTGATCTAAAAATTGGGCTTTATCCAGCCTGCGAATGTCGCACTGGGTGCTGGCGTGCAGCTCGATGGGCGGAATATCCAGCTCTAAAATGCCCAAATCTTGCACGATTAGGGCATCGACGCCCGCGTCGTACAGCTCGTGAATAAGGGTGCGCGCACCTTCGAGCTCGTCATCGTGCAAGATGGTGTTGATGGTGACAAAGACCTTGGCGTAAAAACGGTGGGCAAAGTCCACCAGTTTGGCAATGTCGCTGACGCTGTTGGCGGCGTTGTGGCGCGCGCCGAAGCTTGGGCCGCCGATATAAACTGCATCCGCACCGTGCAAAATGGCTTCTTTGGCGATGTCGATATCGCGTGCGGGGCTTAGCAGTTCAAGTTGGTTTTTCAGCAGCATGGCGGGTCTACCCAAGGCGGAGTATAAAAGCGCGCGATTCTAGCACTCTTGCCAGCCTTGCCCAATCGCCCTTCTGTAACTGTCAGTATTTGTAAAGCCTAAGGCGGGAGTTTTTGCTAGTATGGTTTCCGCTTTGAATCGCCTTTCTCATCTTGGTTAGTAACAGGATTCTTCTATGCCTTCTTTCGTATCAACGTGCTGGCTTGCCAGTGCAGGCTTTTTGCTTTTTGTCTCTTTAACGGGTGCGGTGAGTGTGCCCGATACCCTGGAGCAGCGCTTGGCGGCTTGTACGGCCTGTCACGGTGAGCGCGGCATGGGCGATGCCAGCCGCCCAGAGATTCCGCGTTTGGCGGGTAAGCCTGCGGGCTATTTGTATAAGCAAATGCACAGCATTAAATCGCAGCAGGGGCAGAATCAGGCGATGGAGTATGTGATGCGCCAGCTAAGCCCCAGTTACATGCACAAAATTGCCCAGTATTACGAGCAGCAGGTGATTCCTTATCAGGCCTCAAAGCTACCCGACGACATCACCCCCGCTATGTTGGCGCGCGGCAAAGAGCTGGTGGAAAAGGGCGATGAGGCGCGCGGCGTGCCCGCTTGCATGGACTGCCACGGCCAAGCCTTAACAGGCGTAAAACCGATGATACCTGGGCTTTTGAATCAGCCTTATGCCTATTTGTCGGCGCAGCTGTCCTTGTGGCGCAACAACGCGCGCTCGGTGGAAAGCACGCACTGCATGTGGGTGGTGGCCAAGCGCATGAAAAATAGCGATGTGCCAGCGGTGTCGGCCTATTTGGCCAGCTTGCCTTTGCCAGCTCAGCCACAGCCTATTGAGCTGGATGCCTTGCCTAATAAATTACCTGGCTGGTGTGTGTTAGAGGACGGAGAGGGCAAATAATGATGAAACACTGGAGCTTATTACTGGTTTTTTGTGGCTTGAGCACGCTTGCTTGGGCGGATGAAGACTTAGTGAAAAAAGGTGAGTATTTGGCGCGCATGGGCGACTGTGCGTCTTGTCATACCGTCAATGAGGCCAAGCCTTTTGCAGGCGGCAATGCCATCCCGACGCCCTTTGGTGTGCTTTACTCCACCAATCTCACTCCCGATGAAACAGGTATGGGCGGCTGGCGTTTCGAGGATTTTTATCGCGCCTTGCACTTGGGTAAGAATCGTCAAGGCCAGCCTTATTACCCTGCTTTTCCTTACACCTCTTTTACCAAGGTCACACAGGACGATGCCAAGGCGATTTTTGCGTATTTGCAGGCGCAAAAGCCCATCAAGCAGCCAAATAAAAACCCAAAAATGGATTTCCCTTTCAATGAGCGCGTACTGCTAAACGGCTGGCGCTGGCTGTATTTTAGCGAGCAAGAATTTCAGCCCGACCCTAAACAAAGTGCGCAGTGGAATCGCGGCGCGTATTTGGTCGAGGGCTTGGGGCATTGCAACGAGTGCCACAGCACGCGCAATGCCTTGGGTGCGGTAAAGCGCAGCGGCTGGCTTGCAGGCGGGCACATTCCCATGCAGGGCTGGTACGCGCCCAACCTCAGTATGAAGGACGGTGGTGGCTTGGCAGGCTGGACACGCGCCGAGGTGAAGCAGCTGTTAAAAACGGGTTTTTCTGCCAAGGGCGGCGTGATTGGGCCTATGGCCGATGTGGTGCGCAACAGCACGCAATATATGAATGACGAGGATTTAGAAGCCGTGGCTTTGTACCTTGAAAGCTTGCCAGCCGCGC
>JBDKHD010000166.1:0-4812 GCA_039797885.1 Pseudomonadota bacterium | reverse complement strand
AGGGGCGCAATACTTCAGGCACAACGATGCTGCCGTCTGCTTGCTGGTAGTTTTCCAGCACCGCCACCATAGTGCGGCCGACCGCCAAGCCCGAGCCATTTAAGGTATGGAAAAGCTCAGGTTTACCCGTTTCGGTGTTGCGAAAACGCGCCTGCATACGGCGAGCTTGGTAGTCTTCAAAGTTCGAGCAAGAAGAAATCTCGCGGTATTTTTGCTGACCTGGCAGCCATACTTCCAAGTCGTAAGTTTTGGCCGCAGAAAAGCCCAAGTCTCCGCCACACAGCAGCACTTTACGGTAGGGTAATTTAAGTTTTTGCAAAATAGTTTCGGCATGAGCTGTCAGCTCTTCCAACACACGATTGGAATCGCTGGGCTTTACAAATTGCACCAACTCCACTTTATCGAACTGATGCTGGCGAATCATGCCACGTGTGTCGCGTCCATAGCTGCCCGCTTCGCTGCGAAAACATGGCGTGTGCGCGACCTTTTTAATAGGCAAAGCGCCTTCGTAAACGCTGTCGCGCAGTAAATTGGTAACAGGGACTTCGGCAGTGGGAATTAAATAAAAATCTTTATCACCTTGGGCTTGTGGGATTTTAAATAAATCTTCTTCAAATTTGGGTAATTGCCCTGTGCCTTCTAAGGCTTGGCGATTCACCATATAAGGCACATAGGTTTCCACATAGCCGTGTTCTTCGCTGTGGGTGTCGAGCATAAATTGCGCTAAAGCACGATGCAGACGCGCCATGTTGCCGCTCATGGCCACAAAGCGCGAACCTGCCACCAAAGTGCCTTGATCAAAGCTCAAGCCAAAAGGCGCGCCCAAATCCACGTGGTCTTTGGCGGTAAAAGCCAATGGCGTCGGCGTACCCCATTTAAGAATTTCGATGTTGGCATTTTCATCTTCGCCTACAGGCACATCGGCTTGCGGAACATTAGGTACAGACATCAAATAGGTATAAAGCGCATTTTCAGCGTTTTTGGCTTGTTCCTCGGCACTACCGATATCGGAATCAATATGCCCCATAACTTGCGCTTTGGCTTCGTCTGGGCTCATGCCCTTGCCAATTAAAATCCCGATTTCTTTGGACGCTTTTTTCTTTTCCGCTTGCAAATTTTGCGCATGCGTTAACGCACTTTTGCGCGCTTCATCCAAAGACTTAAACAACTCAACATCGAAATTAAAACGTTTTTTAGCCAAAGCCGCCTTGACAGCATCAAGATTTTCACGAATGTATTTAATATCCAGCATTTTTATACCCAATTACGATTTTAAAATGGCCTATGTCAGACGAATTGCTTTGCCAACCCAATACCCAAAGCCGTCATTATCAAGCAAGTAATCACACTGCCACCTGCATAAAGTGCAAAACTCAACCAGCGTTCTTGTTCAAGCAGCATGATACTTTCTAATGAAAAACTGGAGAAGGTGGTAAAAGCCCCTAAGAATCCAGTAATAAACAGAAAACGAGCATATTCGCCTCCGCTATTTTGTTGTACCAGCCACACCCAAAGCACGCCGATAGCAAAAGACCCCAAAACATTAATGCTAAAAGTACCAAAGGGAAAGTGCGCGCGTTCGGGTATCTGCGTGGCAGCAAGGCGGCCAATCATATCAGAAAGGCCAAATCGTGACAGCGCACCCAAGGCCCCGCCCAGTGCAATCCAAAAATAGATCATAGTTAATTCTCGTAGCGATGTTTCTCTGCGGCTTGATCCATCGCACGCAAATGCGCGAGTTTGTCAGCGATTTTAAGCTCCAAACCACGTGCGACAGGCTGATACAAAACCGTATTTTTAAGTTCGGGTGGGAAATAATTTTCCCCTGCGGCATAGGCTTCTGGTTCATTATGGGCATAACGATAATCGCTGCCATATCCCAACTCATCCATCAGTTTGGTGGGGGCATTACGCAGATGTACGGGTACGTCGTAAGCTGGCGTGTTTTTTACCAAGGCACGCATTTGATTGTACGCGTTATACACCGCATTACTTTTAGGTGCGCAGGCCAAATACACCACCGCCTGCGCCAAAGCCAACTCGCCTTCAGGGCTACCTAAACGTTCGTAGGTGCTGGCGGCATCGTTGCACAAATGCATGGCACGCGGATCAGCCAAACCAATATCTTCCCAAGCCATACGCACTATGCGGCGCGCTAAATAACGTGGATCACAACCACCATCCAACATGCGCACGAGCCAATAGAGTGCAGCGTCGGGACTAGAGCCACGCACTGATTTGTGCAATGCCGATATTTGTTCATAAAAAATATCGCCGCCTTTATCAAAGGCTTTGGCGGCCGTGCCAATTAAAGTGCGCACTAAAGGCTCGTCCAGTGGCTGGTCTTGCGCAAGTTGCAAGCCGATTTCCAGCATATTTAAACTGCGTCTGGCATCACCGTCGGCAACCTGAGCCAATAAATTCAGCGCTGCCTCAGAGGCTTTTTCGGGCAAGCCTAATTTATTTAAAGTGCGTTTAAGCAGCTCAACGATTTCGCTGACGTCTAAGCGTTTAAGCACTAAAACTTGCGCGCGTGACAACAAAGCATTATTAAGCTCAAAGGACGGATTTTCAGTGGTAGCACCAATAAAAATAAAAGTGCCATCTTCGACAAAGGGCAAAAATGCGTCTTGCTGCGACTTATTAAAGCGATGCACCTCGTCGATAAAGAGCAAAGTTTTACGCCCATGAGCACGGTATTTTTGCGCCTCGATCACCGCCTCGCGAATTTCTTTTACGCCCGACATCACGGCACTTAAAGTAATAAAGGCCGCATCCATATAATTGGCCAAAAGTTTCGCCAAGGTGGTTTTGCCAACACCAGGCGGGCCCCATAAAATTAAGGAATGCACATGCCCAGAGGCAAGCGCCCGTCGCAAGGCCGTGCCCTCACCAATCAAATGCGTTTGCCCGATGTAGTCATCCAAAATTTGCGGACGCATCTTGGCGGCAAGCGGCTCATAGGCCGCACTTTGCGCAAATAAATCAGCGGGCATGACGTCCATCTATGACATCAACGCCTTCAGGTACAATAAAGGTAAATAAATTGGCGGCGATTTTTTGATTGGTTTTAACCCCATCAAAAATAATATCCGTAGTCTGCCCTGCCGCATCCAGAATGCGCATGCTTTGCAATAAAGTGTCGGCGTACTGCAATTCAATACGCTCAAACAGCTGGCTTTTATCGTTGGGCGTTAACATAAAGCGCACTTTGCCCGCTTGGGATTTCATCTCGACATTAAAATTTTTACGAATTTCTTGGCTATTACCGCTTAACAACAGCGCAGGCGTTTCCACAATACGCTGCTCCATTTTGCGAATGGTCACCTGCTCCAAATCCATATCGTAAACCCAAATATTATCGCCGTCGGATACCACCAATTGCTCGTAAGGCGGTTGGGTTTGCCAGTGCATTTTTCCGGGTTTTGCCACTGTTAAAGTGCCTTGCAATTCTTGCAGACTGATTCCGCGCGCATCGCGCGTGGTTTGCACAAAATGCGCTTGCAGATTTTGCAGCTTATCCATGCGTGCCAAAAAATCCGTCAGCGCTTCTGCCGCCCAAAGGCTCGATGTAGTGAAACCTGAAATCAAAACCACACAAAATTTAACCAAAGCGTTACGCATAATTTCCTCTTTCATTTTAATAATCCGCAGAACCGCCCACTAAGACATCGCGTGAGCCATTGTGCGCAGGCGCAGAAACGACGCCCGCCGCTTCCATGGCCTCGACCAGATTGGCGGCACGGTTATAGCCTACCCGCAATTTGCGTTGCACCGATGAAATGGAGCATTTGCCGCTTTCCAAAACGAAGGCCACGGCCAAATCATATAACTCATCTTGCTCACCATCGCCGCCGCCCTCAGTGCCTGCACCGCCACCCTCTTCGTCGTGACTGGTGATGGATTCAATGTATTGCGGTGCGCCGCGTTTTTTCCATTCGGCGACCACTCGATGCACTTCGTCGTCGGCAACAAAAGCGCCGTGTACGCGCTCAGGCAACGCCAAACCAGGCGGCATATAAAGCATGTCACCGTGGCCTAAAAGCTGATCCGCGCCACCTTGATCCAAGATGGTGCGCGAGTCGATTTTAGAGGACACCTGAAAGGCGATACGAGTGGGAATATTGGCCTTAATCAAACCCGTAATGACATCCACTGAGGGGCGCTGCGTCGCTAAAATCATATGAATGCCCGCCGCTCGCGCTTTTTGTGCAATACGCGCAATCAGTTCTTCCACTTTTTTGCCCACCACCATCATCATGTCGGCAAATTCGTCGATAACGATAACGATATAAGGAAGCGGATCCAGCAAGGGCGGCTGCGTATTAAAGGATTGCTCGATTTTCCACAATGGATCGACGATAGGGTGGCCGTCGGCGATGGCATCGGTAATTTTTTTGTTGTAACCCGCAAGGTTGCGCACACCTAAGGCGGACATCAGCATGTAACGGCGCTCCATCTCGGCCACCGACCAGCGCAAAGCACTGGCGGCTTCTTTCATGTCGGTCACCACAGGTGTGAGCAAGTGCGGAATGCCCTCGTACACCGACAGCTCCAGCATTTTGGGGTCCACCAAAATCAAGCGCAGCTCGGCAGGTGTGGCCTTAAACAACAAGCTTAGAAGCATGGCATTGACGCCCACCGACTTACCCGAGCCAGTCGTACCCGCCACCAGCAAGTGCGGCATTTTTGCCAAATCGGTAATCACAGGATTGCCGCCAATATCGTGCCCCAGAGCCAGCGTTAAGGGCGACTTTGAGCGATCGTAATCGGGTGAAGACAGCACCTCAGACAAAGACACAATGGCGCGGT
>JBDKHD010000165.1:0-2658 GCA_039797885.1 Pseudomonadota bacterium | reverse complement strand
ATACGCACATCCTGCCCCATCACTATGGTTCCTGTGCGTGAGTTAATAATCACTTTGGCACGCTCGCGCCCTGTGCTGATTTCCATGTTCTCGATGATGGACAGGTAGCTGACGCGCTGCGTGGTATCGCGCGGAGCGCTGACGCGAATGGAGGTGGCATCCAAAGCCTCGGCCGTGCCTGCTCCCATCAGACCGTTGATTTTATCGACCATGGCGCGCGCGGTAGTGAAATCAGGCTGATCGAGGTTAAACACGAGGCTGTCACCACGGGCAAAGGTGCTGGGTGCGGCTTGCTCCACGGTCGCGCCATTGGGGATGCGCCCTGCGCTGGGCACGTTGACGGTGACTTTAGAGCCATCGTTGCCCTGCACGCCAAAACCACCGACGACCAAATTGCCTTGTGCCACGGCGTAGACATTGCCATCGGCGCCCTTCATGGCGGTAAAGAGCAGCGCGCCACCGCGCAGGCTCTTGGCGTTGCCCAAAGAAGACACGGTTACGTCAATGCGCTGACCAGGCTTGGCAAAAGGCGGCAGCTCCGCCGTCACCGACACAGCGGCAACGTTTTTCAGCTTAGGATCGACGCCAGGCGGCAACGTAATGCCGAACTCGGCCATCATGTTGCGAAAGGTCTGAGTGGTAAAAGGTGCTTTATCGCCCGAGCCATCCAAGCCCACCACTAAGCCGTATCCCACCAGCTGGTTGGAGCGCACGCCCGAAATACTGGTTAAATCTTTGATACGCTCGGCTTGGGCGCTGTGCAAAAGCAAGCTCAAGCAAAGAAAGCCAAAACTGCGAAATACTAGGTTCATACGGCCTCCTTAGGCTAGAACGGCCACCAAGGTGAAGTGGTAATGCGGTTAATCCAGCCTTGTTTAGTGGCGTTGTTCAAGCCTCCTCGGCCACCAAAGGATATGCGCGCATCGGCCACTTTGCTGGACACGACTGTGTTGGTGGGGCTGATGTCCTGCGGGCGAATCAGGCCACTGATGCGAATGTACTCTTCGCCTTCGCTTAAGGTCAGCCACTTTTCACCGCGAATTTTAAGCACCCCGTTAGGAAGGATATCGGCCACAGTGACGCTTATTTGACCGTTTAAACTGTTGGAGCGGTCGGCATCCCCTTTGCCATTGAATTTGTTTTTGGCGCTGAAATCCATGTCCAAACTCAGCCCAGACAGGCTCGGCACCGAGCCTAAAATACTGGGTATGCCCGTTTTGCTTTCCGTGCTTTTGTTGGATTTAGTTTCCGCCGACTTGCTGGATTTGTAAGACTCATCAAAGATCACTGTGATGATATCGCCTACCCGTCTGGCTTGCTGGTCGGTATACAGACCAAGACTGTAGCGCGATTGAAAGAGCGAGCCATTCTCCACCAAAGGCGGTTGCAAACCTTGCGCCGAAACGGGGGCGTAGTCGGGGTCGTCGGGAAAGACATCTTTTTCCAAAGGCACCGAAGTGCAGCCTGCAAACAGCAACAACCCCAAGGCTAACAATAACGTTTTCATCTAGGCCTCCTTAGGTGTTTTGCACCAAGAATTGCAGCATTTGATCGGCGGTTGAAACGACTTTGGAGTTCATTTCGTAGGCACGCTGTACGGTGATCATCTTCACCAGCTCCTCCACCACTTCGACGTTGGAGTTTTCCAGTGCGCCCTGTTCCACTGTGCCAAACCCGCCTTCCCCGGGAACACCCACTATGGGTGCGCCGCTGTACACGGTTTCAAAATACAGATTGCCACCCAGAGCTTGTAAGCCTGCGGGATTAATGAAGTCCACCGTTTCAATCTGCCCTAAATCCTGCGGAGTGGGATCGCCAAACATGGTGGCCTGCACTATGCCGTCCTTGCTGATAGTGAGCTGATTAGTCAGTTCTGGGATGGTAATTTGCGGCTCTAAAGGGTAGCCATTGACGTTCACCACCACACCCGCATCATTGATATGAAAAGTGCCATCTCGGGTGTAGCTGATAGTGCCATCTGGCATGGTAATTTGAAAAAAGCCACGACCATTAACGGCCAAATCCAAGGGCTGATCGGTAATTTGCAACGAACCCGTGGTAAAGATTTTTTGTGTTCCTGCGGTACGCACCCCTGTACCCAATTGCAAGCCGCTGGGTAGACGGGTGTCGGCCGAGCTGTTCGCCCCTGGCTGACGCTGGATTTGATAGAGCAAGTCTTCAAACACCGCACGGTCTTTTTTAAAGCCCACAGTGGAGACGTTGGCCAAGTTGTTCGAAACGGTGGTGAGGTTTAAATCTTGCGCTTCAAGACCGGTTTTGCTCACCCAAAGTGCTGGCATCATGGTTCAAACTCCTTACTGATTGCTCAGTATCTGCGTGGTGGCGGCGGTGTTTTCATCGACGCGCTTCATCAGTTTTACCTGCATTTCGTATTGACGATTTAAGGCAATCAGGCTGGTCAGTTCGCTTACGGCATTGACGTTACTGCCCTCAATAAAGCCGTTGGCCAAGGTTACATCTGGGTTAAATGGAGCCACAGGAGCATTGGGGTCACGGAAGCGAAACAAGCCGTCCTCGCCTTTTTCTAAATCCTTCACATTAGGGCGAACCAGTTTAAGCTGAACGGGTTCAGCTTCGGCGGCTGGCACTTCGCCCATCGGCTGAATACTCACAATGCCTGCACGGCTGACTTCGATT
>JBDKHD010000164.1:0-4551 GCA_039797885.1 Pseudomonadota bacterium | reverse complement strand
CAAGCTACCCGATGCTGGTGCAAGATGACAGTTTGGTTGCGCAAGTCGGTGATGAACCTTATTTATTATTTAAACGCTTGCGCTGCCCTGTGGTGGTCGATCCTAAACGTTCGCGTGCGGTGCAAAAAGCCCTCAGCTTTCAGCCCGATATTATTTTCAGTGACGATGGCTTGCAGCACTATGCCATGGCGCGGACAACGGAAATTGCCGTAGTCGATGGTAAAAGACGCTTTGGTAACGGCTGGCTTTTACCCATTGGCCCTTTGCGTGAACCCCTATCACGTTTAAAAACTGTGGATTTGGTCTTGGTTAATGGTGAGGATTTTAACGTACAGCCCAGCGTTTTAATCAATGCTAAAACAAGGCAAGAACAAAGCCTTGCAAGCTTGGCACAGCAAGAGGTGATTGCGGTGGCAGGTATTGGCAACCCTGAGCGTTTTTTTACGACCTTGACAGATTTAGGTGCCAAAATAACACCGCAAACTTTTGCCGATCATCATGCATTTAGTGCACAGGATTTAGCTTGGGTTACAGCCGAGCAACAGTTGATTATGACTGAAAAAGATTGGGTAAAATGCCAAAGTTTTGCGCAGGCGCATTGGTGGTATCTGCCAGTGGGTGCTGTTATGCAGACACAGGCTGAGGTTAAAATCGACGCGCTTTTAACATCTTTAATAAAGAGGTGAAACATGGATAAACAATTACTGAGCATGCTGGTGTGCCCACTGTGCAAAGGCACGCTCAAATACGACAAAGACGCAACCGAACTGCTTTGCACTTTCGATGGTTTGGCTTTCCCTATTCGTGATGGCGTACCCGTGATGCTCGAAGGTGAAGCACGTCGCATGAACGTCGAAGAAAAATTAGACAAGGCACAAAAGAAAGTTAAAGCCGAAGAATGATTAAGGTTTTATTTGTGTGCTTGGGAAATATCTGCCGATCGCCTACGGCTGATGCCGTGCTGCGTAAAAAAATCCAAGCCGCAGGCCTTGCTGATCAAGTGGAAGTGGATTCCGCAGGTACATCCAATTGGCATATTGGTAAAGCGCCTGATGCACGTTCACAAGCGGTTGCTGGCAAGCGCGGATATGACTTATCCATTTTGCGTGCTCGTCAGGTTGCGCCATCCGATTTTGCTGAATTTGATTATGTGCTGGCGATGGATTACGACAATTTAGCGGATTTAAAAGCCATTAAGCCCGATCAAGCGCGCACACAACCGCAGCTGTTTTTAAAAACCTTTGGCAGCAACGAATACACCAGCGAAGTCCCTGATCCTTACTACGGTGGCGATCAAGGCTTTGAAAAAGTATTGGATATGCTCGAAGACGCTTGCACCAATCTCTTGGCCGATATCCGGCAAAAATTATGATGCAAACTCAGGTTGATTTGCGCGCACTCAATACCTTGGCCTTGCCTGCGCGCGCGCAGTTTTTTGCGACTTTTTCCTCTGTCGCTGAATTGCAAATGCATTTGCATTTTGCCAAAGAAGAGAACTTGCCCATTAAAATATTGGGCGGAGGCTCCAATATTTTGCTGGCAGGCGATGTGCATGCGCTCATATTAAAAAGTGTGGATCAAAGCCTAACGCTTGAAAAAGAAGACGCGCACCATGCTTGGCTGAAAGTAGGGGCAGGAAAGAGTTGGCACGACTGGGTGCTGCAAAGCATTCACTACGGTCATGGTTTAGAAAACTTAGCCTTAATTCCAGGCACAGTTGGTGCCGCTCCTGTGCAAAATATCGGGGCTTATGGCGTTGAAGTCGCGGATTTTATTGCACAGGTGCAGGGCGTGCGTATCAGTACGGGCAAAGAAGAAAGCATTGCGGGTAAAGAGTGCTTATTTGCCTATCGCGACTCTATTTTTAAAGGAGCTTTGGCGGGTGATTTTATTATCACGGCGGTGGTGTTTTGTTTGCCCAAAGTTTTCAGCCCAAATTTAAGTTATGGACCATTGCAAGGTGGCGTGCAAATAACACCCGATCAGCTAATTGCTCAGGTAATTGCTATTCGGCAGAGTAAATTACCCGATCCCAAAGACTGGCCTAACGCGGGGTCTTTTTTTAAAAACCCCATTATCAGTTACGAAAAACTTCAAGAATTAACTCAAAATTTTCCGCATCTGCCGCACTATGTGCACGAAGATAAAGTGAAATTAGCCGCAGGCTGGCTGATAGAACAAGCGGGTTTTAAAGGCCAATGGCATGGCAATGTGCGTATGCACGACAAACAAGCTTTGGTTTTAACCAGTAATGGCCAAGCCAGTTTTGCCGAAGTGGTCGCACTGCGCGATAAGGTAGTGGCAAAGGTGCAGGAGCAATTTGGCGTCGTTCTGGAAGCTGAGCCGCAGATTTTCTAAGCCGAAGCGGATTCTACATTGATTTTGGAAGCTGGCCAGCAGCGGAATGTGATGGCCAAATCGGTATTTACAGCGAGAAAGATTTTAATTCAAACTGATTGTTTTCTGCACGAATCATCCAGCCCTGAGTGTCGCTCCAATCTCCCAGTACGAGGCGGCGGCGCGCTTGGCCTTCATGCTGCCAATGATGATCGAAAGGGCGGTGCGTATGGCCGTGAATCATCACAGAGACGGCTTTTTCGCTGAGCACTTTATCCACTTCGTCAGGGGTGACATCCATAATTTCAGCGGTTTTCAAGGCGTTACCTTTTTGGCTTTCACCGCGCATACGCGCCGCCATCGCCAAACGATTTTCGATACTTTGGCCAAGCAGTTGTTTGACCATCATCGGATTGCGCAGCATCGGACGCATTTTCATATAGGCCAAATCCTGAGTGCAAAGGCTGTCGCCGTGCATTAACAATACTTGCGTGCCTTGCACGTTAACGACACAAGGGTCGGGCAAAATTTCTGCGCCTGTTTGCGCACAAAATAGCTCACCCAAGGCAAAATCACGATTGCCGTGCATCAGATAAAGCTTCACACCGCGTGCGCTTAAGGCCGCAAGTGCGTCTTTTACGCTTTTAATAAAAGGCGTTTCGTAATCATCGCCAATCCACACCTCAAAAAAATCCCCCAGGATATATAAAGCCTCGGCGTCTTTTAGGTTTTCTAAAAAATGAAAAAAACCCGCAGTCATAGCAGGATGAGATTCTTGTAAATGCAGATCGGAGATAAAGTAGATGGGCATATTAAATTTTAATGGTGAATGGGTTTTTAGCCTAGGGTCGAGTGCCTAGAATCGATTTCGTAGCGGAGGCCAGTAGCCTCCAGATGGCGTTCAGTGCGCGCCGCTACACAGACATAATTGAACGAAGTATTAGATAATTTCTGCTTTTTCAATGATCACGTCTTCGACGGGCACATCTTGGTGGCCGTTGCGACTGGTGGTTTTAACGGCTTTGATACGATTCACCACGTCCATGCCGTCAACCACTTTGCCGAATACGGCGTAGCCCCAGTCGTGGGTGTTTTTACGGCGATGGTTTAAAAAGTCATTGTCGGCGATATTGATGAAAAACTGTGCGCTGGCGGAATGTGGGTCGCTGGTGCGCGCCATAGCCAAAGTGCCGACTTCATTTTTTAGGCCGTTGTCGGCTTCGTTTTCGATGGTGTCACGCGTGTCTTTTTGCACCATGCCAGGCAGCATGCCACCACCTTGAATCATAAAGCCGTTGATGACGCGGTGGAAAATCACGCCGTCGTAGAAGCCTTCTTTAACGTATTGCTCGAAGTTGGCAGCGGTTTTCGGGGCTTTTTCAAAGTCTAATTCGATTTTGATGTCGCCAAAGTTGGTTTTAAACAGGATCATAGAGGCCTCTGGGTGCGTATCGTAAATTTAGAAAGCGCGTATAATAGCCGTTTTTTACGCTCCAAGCAGCCCTCGAACGGAATTAAGAACGGACGGTTATGACAGACTCTATCGTTAGCAACAACTTTATCGCCAAGATCATCGAAGACGACCTAAGCACAGGTAAGCACAATCAGATAGTGACGCGCTTTCCGCCTGAGCCTAACGGCTATTTGCATGTAGGTCATGCCAAATCCATCTGTTTAAATTTTGGCTTGGCCAAACAGTTTGGTGGTCAGTGCAATTTGCGCTTTGATGACACCAACCCAGAAAAAGAAAATCAAGAGTTTATCGACTCCATTAAAGAAGACGTGCGCTGGCTGGGTTTTGAGTGGGCCGAGCAGCGCCACGCCTCGGATTATTTCGAGGTGTTCTATCGCTGCGGGATCAAGCTGATCAAGGACGGCAAGGCCTTCGTCTGTGATCTCGATGCCGACGAGGTGCGCGAATATCGCGGCACGCTGACCGAGCCGGGGCGCAATTCGCCGTTCCGCGAACGCCCGGTCGCCGAGAACCTCGACCTGTTCCAGCGCATGCGTGCCGGCGAGTTTGCCGATGGTGCGCGCACGCTGCGGGCGAAGATCGACATGGCCTCGGGCAACATCAACATGCGCGATCCGGCGATTTTCCGCATCCGCAAGACCAGCCACCAGAACACCGGCGATGCCTGGCCGATCTACCCGATGTACGACTACGCACACTGCATCTCCGACGCGGTCGAGGGCATCACGCATTCCCTGTGC
>JBDKHD010000163.1:0-12165 GCA_039797885.1 Pseudomonadota bacterium | reverse complement strand
GAGCTGAATGTCGTTCGCCGTCAACTCACGCGCCACCGAACTGGGGCGCAAACGCTCGGGGTAGCCCGCCGTTACTTCCGTCATTTCAAAAATGCGCACGGTTTTGCCAACCACCAAGCTGTTCGCGTCGATGGCGTCGGTAAAGGCAATGCGCCAGCTTTCTACCGTCGAAAAACCATCCATATCGTTTAAGGCTTGGGCAACGTTGGCGGAGGAATCCTCAGGATCGGCGATAGGGGCATTCAATGTGCCATCCAAATCGGCTGGAGTCGTCGCACCCGCTTCAAACAGCAGGTTGTTTGGAAAGGGAATAACTTGATTACTTGGGTCAAATTTTACCCGCACGGTTGAACGTGCGCCCTTGGCGTTGCCCTGTTCCTCTCCTGCAGCTTGGCGATCGCCTTCTAAGCTGGGATTGAGCTTGGAATAAGCCGAATGACTGGCGCTGGAACCCGATTCCAAGCAGCCTGCCAAAGACAAAGTCGCCAGCATTGCCAGCGTGGTTTTTGCGATGGTTTTCATGGTGTTGCTCCGTGCAAGAATGTTGCCCTAAGGGCAGGTGGTTATTATTAGCGGCGGAGTATAGGTTTTTGCGTGCCAAAAAAGCTCTCAGGCTTTCAGCTTATTTTTATCAAACAAAATTAGATATACCGCGTAAGTCGTTGTTATTTATGAATTTAATAAAAGCGTAGAGATTAAAAATCGCGTCAATCTTTACACAAAGCAAAGATAAATCCTGAGCTTGCTCAGAATAAAGCATGAGGCAAGTCTGAAAATAACAGCTAACTGGCGCAGTTTTAGTGGTCGCGACTGATTACATAAGCCGCCAAAGCGCTTAATTCATCGGTGTCAGCTCGCACTTCCTGCAAAGCGTTTTGGGCATTTTCGACAAGCTTCCTAGCCAGTTGGCGCGCACCGTCTAGCCCGAGCAAGGCAGGGTAAGTCGGCTTGTTGCTCGCTTCGTCTTTGCCCTGAGATTTGCCCAAGGTGGCGGTGTCGCCTTGCACATCCAGCACGTCATCCCAAACCTGAAAGGCCAGACCTAGGTGCTGGGCGTAGGCCGTCAGCGCCGAAAGTTCGGAGGGGTTGAGTGCTTCTTTGGCGCAGTAAGCACCCATCAACACCGAGGCGGTAATCAGCGCGCCTGTTTTGTGGCCGTGCATGGCCTCAAGCTCAGGCAAAGTCATGCTTTTGCCAACGTGATTTAGGTCGATGCACTGGCCTGCCACCATGCCCGCGCCGCCTGCGTTTTTGGCTAGCAGTTCAATGAGCTTTAAACGCGTCGTAAGGCTATGCTCCTGCGCCTTGGCCAGCACTTCAAAGGCGGCGGTCAGCAGGCCGTCCCCTGCCAAAATCGCGGTGGCTTCGTCGAAGGCTATGTGGCAAGTGGGCTTGCCTCGGCGCAAGTCATCGTCGTCCATCGCGGGTAAGTCGTCGTGCACTAGGCTGTAGCTGTGTACCATTTCCATGGCCACGGCGGCGCTATCGGCTTGCGCTTTGCCACCGCCCAAGGCTTTACAAGTGGCGTAAATTAAAAAAGGTCGCAAACGCTTGCCGCCGTTTAACACGCCGTAGGTCATGGCCTCTTTTAAACGTGGATCTAGCAGCTGTAATTCGTCGATTTTTTGCTGAAGTTGCGCTTCAACACGCACGATTACCTCTCGCAAGGCCTGAGCCAAATCAGTCATCACTGCCACCTAAAAAAGGCTGAGGCACGGACTGGCCATTTTGCTCCATCAAAATTTGCACGCGTTGCTCGGCTTTGCTCAATGCCTCTTGGCATTGACGCGTTAAAACGATGCCTTGCTCAAAAGCCTGCAACGAATCCTCTAAGGACAATTCGCCGCTTTCCATACGCGCTACCAGCTGTTCTAAATTGGCCAGTGCCGTTTCAAATACAAATTCGTCTTTTTTTGCCATGCTGTTACCACTTAAAAATTATGAACCTAAATCGCCCCACTGATACTGCAATACCGACAGCGCCGCCAAGGCGGCTGTTTCGGTGCGTAAAATGCGCGGCCCTAATTGCAATCCTGTAAAACCTTGCTGCATCGCCTGAGTGATTTCCAAT
Source organism: Pseudomonadota bacterium (assembly GCA_039797885.1). GTDB lineage: Bacteria > Pseudomonadota > Gammaproteobacteria > Pseudomonadales > Oceanobacteraceae > Venatoribacter. Next base: position 10,094 of record JBDKHD010000163.1, on the reverse strand, counting down.
TCACTGAAACCGCCCTCTGGGCCAATAAGCAGGGCAATGCTCTTGGGCGTAGCGCGCGTTGCCAAAGGTTGTTGCTGATGCGGATGCAGCACCAAACGTAAATCAGCCTGCACACTATTACACCACTGGCTAAAGTGCACAGGCTCATGAATCACTGGCACATAGATGCGGCCACTTTGCTGGCAAGCACTCACGGCCACGGCTTGCCAATGTTCGATTTTTTTATCCATGCGCTCGTTATTTAACCGTACCTCACAGCGCTCACTAAAAAGCGGCGTAATTTCCGCCACGCCCAGCTCGGTGGCTTTTTGTATAGTGAAATCCATGCGCTCGCCCTTGGAAATCACTTGGCCTAAATGCAATTTTAATTCAGGCTCTGGCTCATCGCGCGTGCAACTTTGAACAATAAAATCGGCGGATTTTTTTTGGACGCTTGTTAAAACGGCGGTAAATTCTTTACCCATGCCGTTAAACACTTTAATGCTGGCATTTTCATTCAAACGCAGCACGCGCAATAAATGCGCGGCGTTGTCTTCATCCAAAGCGTAAGTGGCATTTAGCTCGCAGGTTTTGGGGAAATAAATGCGCGGAATTAAACTCATTTCTTATCTTCCACACTCACCAAACGAATGTTCGCCCAATCCCAATAAGCACTTAAAAAATACAAGCCCACAAAGAGCGTGCCCCACCATTCGATGATACGACTTTTATTGGACATGCCCACAGTAATGGCCACGCCTTCTACGCTTGCGGCCATAAAAATCAAAGCTAATAAAATAAAACTTTTCAGCCGAAACGAGGGCACGCTCAAGCCTTTTTTACGCGCCAGAATAATAAAAAAATAGCTCAGTAAAATGGCAACCACTGTGCCTTGAAAAAATAAATTTGCGCCCTTAACGTGCAAGCTAAAAGGGCTTTGCGATTTTTCAGGAAGCAGCACCGCTGTGCCAATTATTAAACCAAACGCACCAACGATGCCCGCCAAAGTCATCAGGCTTAATGCATAACGGGGCAGATAGTTTTTAAGCCACAGATGCATAATCAGCCACCACAGCATTAAAAACGAACAGGCCGCCACTAAGCCACCGCGAAAGAAAAAGCCCGCCGCGCCTTTCATGCCCGTGTGCGTAATATCGGTGCAGCCTTCTAAAAAAGGATTACACCCAGGCGCTGTACCTTGTTGCACCGCAATCAGGTAAGTCAGCGCAATAGTACCGATGGGAAAAATAAAACTGATAAGGGCGATAAAACGACCAAAAGACATAGAACTCACTACTTGATAAAACAAAAAAATGGGCAGCCTTATATTGCTGAAAAGCTGTAGTTCTTTGAGCATTTTTTTGCCGCTTTGGCGCGGCGTTTCGGTGCACAATGAGCAGGACGTAGATTGCCTGGATGGCAATCTCCGAGCCCCCAGGGATGGGTTCACGGCGTGCCTGCGAGTTGTGTATCGAAAGGTAGCCGCAAAGCCAAAGCGGCAAAAATTCATCTCTCGGATTTGCCTAAAATTTCAGGCGCATTTTACTTGGCCGACGCCGCTAATGCTTGCTCTAAATCGGCAATGATGTCGTCGATGTGTTCGATACCCACACACAAACGCACCAAATCACGACTCACTCCTGCCGAGGCCATTTCCTTGTCATTGAGCTGGCGATGCGTAGTCGAGGCAGGATGAGTGGCCAAAGATTTGGTGTCGCCAATGTTGACCAAGCGTTTAATCAAGTCCAGCGCGTCGATAAATTTTGCGCCCGCTTCCAGCCCGCCTTTAATACCAAAGCTCAAAATGGCCGAAGGTTTGCCACTCACGATGCGCTTAGCGATTTCATGGTACTTATTGCTTGGCAAGCCTGCGTAATTCACCCAGCTCACTTGCGGGTGTTTCTCCAAATACTCGGCCACTTTTTGCGTATTTTCTACATGGCGGTCCATGCGCAGTGCCAAGGTTTCCAAGCCCTGCAAAATCAGGAAAGAGTTAAAGGGCGATAAGGCCGCGCCCATATTGCGCAAAGGCACGACGCGCGCGCGCAAAATGTACGCCGGTGCGCCTAAGTCGGCGTAAATCACACCGTGGTAGCTGGGATCTGGCTCGTTAAAGCGCGGGAAGCGTGGGTTATTTTTCCACTGGAACTTGCCGCTATCGACAATAGCGCCTGCGATGGTGGTGCCATGGCCGCCTATGTATTTAGTTAAAGCGTGCACCACAATGTCTGCACCAAATTCAAAAGGGCGGCACAGGTAAGGTGTAGCCACGGTGTTATCGACAATCACGGGCACGCCGTGCTTGTGTGCCATGTCGGCTATGGCTTTGATATCCACCACGTTGCCGGCGGGGTTGCCGATGGATTCGCAGTACACCGCTTTGGTGTTGGCGTCGATCAAGCTTTCCAGCGCGGCGATGTCCTCGGCGGGCGCCATGCGCACGTCTATGCCGTATTGCGGCAAGGTGTGGGCAAAAAGGTTGTAAGTGCCACCATAAAGCTGGCTGGTGCTGACGATGTTATCGCCTGCACGGGCGATGGTTTGGATGGCGGCGGTAATGGCAGCCATACCCGATGCCAAGCACAATGCGCCCACTCCGCCTTCCATTGCCGCCACGCGCTGCTCCAGCACGTCGGTGGTGGGGTTCATAATACGGGTGTAAATGTTGCCAGGTTCTTTTAAATCGAACAGATCCGCACCGTGTTGGGTATCGCGAAAGGTGTAAGAGGTGGTTTGGTAAATTGGCACGGCCACAGCGCGTGTCGTGGGGTCTTCTTTAAAGCCTGCGTGAATAGCGAGGGTTTCAAGTTTCATAGCCGCTCCTAGGGAATAAGTAAAAATAGGCAGCCAGTGTAGGAAGCCTGCAAGGGACTGTCTAGACTGTTTTTCCGTGCCATAATGCCGCCTCTCTTTTTAGCAGCGATAACTATGGCCAAACCCAAAATCGCTTACGTCTGCACCCAGTGCGGTGGCGAGCACAGCAAATGGCAAGGGCAGTGTAATGACTGCGGGCAATGGAACACTTTGCAGGAATTTAAAATTTCCATAAGCAAAGGCAGCGGTGCTAATGCCGCCCTAAGCGGCTTTGCAGGCAGCGCGGGCGCGCAAAACATTCAGCGCCTTGCCGATGTCGATCTGGCCGATATGCCGCGCGTGCAAACGGGCATGAGTGAGTTTGATCGCGTGCTCGGTGGTGGCTTGGTGCCGGGCAGTGCGGTGCTCATTGGCGGCCATCCTGGTGCGGGTAAGTCCACGCTACTGCTGCAAACCCTGTGCGAGCTGGCAAAAAATCAGCCTGCGCTGTACGTCACCGGTGAAGAAAGCCTGCAACAGGTGGCGATGCGCGCCAAACGCCTTGGCCTGCCGACCGATCGCTTGCAGCTGTTAAGCGAAACCAACGTCGAGCGTCTGCTCAACCTGCTCAACCAGCATCAGCCCAAGGTGGTGGTGATCGACTCCATCCAAGTCATGCACTTAGAAGGCATCGAATCCGCCCCGGGCAGCGTCTCACAGGTACGCGAATGTGCCGCCGCTCTCACTCGTTTTGCCAAACAAACTGGCACGATTTTGCTTTTAGTCGGCCACGTTACCAAAGACGGCACGCTGGCAGGTCCCAAAGTGCTGGAGCACATGATCGACTGCTCCATCATGCTCGAAGGCGACGGCGATAGCCGCTATCGCACTTTGCGTGCCATCAAAAACCGCTTTGGCGCAGTCAACGAGCTGGGCGTGTTTGCCATGGTGGAAGCGGGGCTTAAAGAGGTGAAAAACCCCAGCTCCATTTTTTTAAGCCGCAGCGAAGAGCCCGCCTCAGGCTCGGTGGTGATGGTGATTTGGGAGGGCACGCGCCCTTTATTGGTCGAAATTCAGGCTTTGGTCGATGCCAGCCATTTTGGCCACCCTAAGCGCGTGGCGGTGGGCTTGGATCAAAACCGTTTAAACCTATTGCTGGCCGCCATGCACCGCCACGGCGGCATGATGCTTGGCGACCAAGACGTATTTATTAACGTAGTGGGCGGGGTGCGCGTTAGCGAAACCGCCGCCGATCTGGCCTTGCTGGTGGCGGTGCTATCGAGCTTTCGTGATAAACCCTTGGCGCGCGATTTAATTGTTTTTGGTGAAGTAGGGCTATCGGGGGAAATTCGCCCCGTGCCTTCTGGCCAAGAGCGCATTCGTGAAGCGGCCAAACACGGCTTTAAGCGCGCCATCGTGCCCAAAGCCAACGCCCCGCGCCAGAATATTGATGGTATGACGGTGATTGCCGTGGACAGCCTGCAACAAGCCCTAGAGCAGGTGTTTTAACACCCGCTTTGTCTTTGGCCATAAAAAAAGCCGCACTGTAAACAGGGCGGCTTTTTTGTGCTAGAAGGCCGATTAGGCTTTCAGAGCAACAACCTTAGCGTTCAAGCGGCTCTTGATACGAGCAGCGGTATTCTTGTGCAGAATGCCTTTGTTGACCATCTTATCGATGTAAGGTTGTGAAGTAACGAAAGCAGCTTGTGCTTGTGCGTAGTCCGCAGTTGCGGTAGCAGCTTTTACTTTTTTAATGTAAGTGCGCACCATTGAGCGTAGGGCTACGGTACGAGTACGACGTTTGATAGCCTGACGGGCGCGTTTACGAGAACCAGCGGAATTTGCCACAGTCGGCTCCTCAATTTGGTTATACGGTTAGGGTTTTAAGGGCGGCAATTATGCAAAGATTGCCAACCCAAGTCAACTTAGGGCGCACATCATACAGTCACAGCGCCCCGTGTTCAATCAATCAATCACCACTTTTGGGAAAGATTTCACCAAAGTATCCACGGCCAACATTTGCTCTAAATAAGCTTCAAGCTTATCCAAAGGCAGGGCGCAAGGGCCGTCACACTTGGCTTCGGCGGGATTGGGGTGAGCCTCCAAGAATAAGCCCGCAATGCCCAACGCCATACCCGAGCGCGCCAGTTCAAAGGATTGCTGGCGGCGACCACCTGCGGAATCGGTGCGACCACCTGGGCGCTGTAGCGCATGAGTCGCATCAAAAATCACGGGCGCCATCGGCTTCATATCGTCCATGCCAAGCATGTCTACCACTAAATTGTTGTAACCAAAGCTGGAGCCGCGCTCGCACAGCATCACGCGCTCGTTACCCGCCTCGGCAAACTTGGTGATGATGTGACGCATCTCATGCGGGGCTAAAAACTGCGGTTTTTTCACGTTGATGGCCGCGCCTGTTTTTGCCATCGCCACCACCAGATCGGTTTGGCGCGCCAAAAACGCAGGCAATTGCAGAATATCCACCACCTCGGCCACAGGCGCAGCCTGATAAGGCTCGTGTACGTCGGTGATGAGGGGCACGTCAAAAGTGCGCTTAATTTCGGCAAAGATTTTTAGCCCTTCTTCTAGACCTGGGCCACGGTATGAGTGGACGGACGAACGGTTGGCCTTATCGAAAGACGCCTTAAAGACATAAGGAATGCCCAGCTTCTGCGTGACCTTCACATAGTGTTCACACACGCGCAAAGCCAAGTCACGGCTCTCTAGCACATTCATACCGCCCATCAACACAAAGGGCGCATCGTTGGCGATGCGAAGCGCACCGACTTGAACAGCAGCTATCATCTTATTTCCTCAATGTTTGGTGTTTGGTGTTTGGTGTTTGGTGTTTGGTGTTTGGGGTTGGGGTTAAGCGTAGGGCGTTAGAAGGAAAGCGTTATCGTACGCGCCCAACGCCCGACGCCCAACGAGTTAAAGCACCACCAAGTTATCTCTGTGTATCAGCTCTGCTTCGGCCATAAAGCCCAGCTTGCTTTCCAGCTGCGCGGTGGGGGTACGCAGTATTTTTAATGCGTCTTTTTGGCCGTAGTTGACCAAGCCTTTGGCGATGCGTTGACCTTGTTCATCCATGCACAACACCAGCTGGCCACGCTCGAAATTGCCCGTGGCCGATAACACCCCGATGGGCAACAGGCTTTTGCCGCCTTCGCGCAGGGCTTTGACTGCTCCCGCATCCAGCACCAGTTCACCGCGCGCTTGCAGGTGGCCTGCTATCCATTGCTTGCGGGCGGCGTCTGGCTCGTTGTCGGCCAGAAGCAAAGTGCCCAAAAGCTCGCCTGCGTACAGACGGCTTAATACTTTCTCAAAACGACCGCCCACTATGATGGTGTCGGTGCCCGAGCGTGCGGCAAGCTTCGCGGCGCGCACTTTGGTAATCATACCGCCACGGCCTAAAGCGCCCGCATCACCGGCCATAGCCGCGTATTTGGGGTCGAGAGCTTTGCCCTCGTAAATCAAAGTGGCATCGGGGTTGGAGCGCGGGTCGGCGGTATAGAGGCCTTGCTGGTCGGTCAAAATCACCAGCAGATCGGCTTCGACTAAGTTGGCGACCAGCGCAGCCAAGGTGTCGTTGTCGCCGAATTTAATTTCATCGGTCACGACTGTGTCGTTTTCATTGATGATGGGAATCACACCCAAATCCAGCAAGGTACGCAAGGTGCTGCGCGCATTGAGGTAACGCTTGCGGTTGCTTAGGTCATCATGGGTAAGCAGCACTTGCGCAGTGATGTGTTCGTGCTCTTCGAATAAGGATTCATAGGCTTGAATTAGGCGCATCTGGCCGATGGCGGCGGCGGCTTGCAGCTCATGTACGGTGTCTGGGCGTTTTTTCCAGCCTAGGCGCACCATGCCTTCGGCTACCGCACCCGAGGATACCAGCACTACTTCGTGGCCTTGCGCCAGCAGCTTAGCAATTTGCTCGACCCAGCCCGCCATACCTTCGCGGTTGAGATTGCGGCCATCGTTGGTCAGCAAGGCGCTGCCAATTTTGACCACCCAGCGCTTACGCTCTTTGAGTTTCTGACGGTTGTGTTGCTGTAACTCGACTTCGGGCAAAGCGGCGCTGGTCATTTTAAGCTTCTACAAAAAGGTTATTCTCGGGTGTAGATAATTTCTGCACCGTCTTCATCATCGTAATCGTCAAAGTCATCGCCGTCTTTGGCCTGCTCACGCTGCAAGCGGCGCTGCTCTTGCAGCATTTCGATGTGAGCGCGTGATTCGCCATCGACTAAATCTTGGTCGTCTTTGATCTTCTGCGCAAATTCGGGGTCGTCTTTGGCCTTGGCGCGACGGGCTTCGATATGAGTCATGATGTCGCCACAGACCGCAAACGTGCCCTCACGATTTAAAGCCGAGATTGTATACACTGGCCCGTGCCAATCAAGAGCATCCAGCACTTCCTGAGTGCGTACGGCGCGTTCTTCTTCGGGTATGAGGTCGTACTTATTGAGTACCAGCCAGCGCTCACGCTGCGCCAAGGCAGGAGAAAACTTTTCCAATTCCTCAACAATGGCCACAGCGCTTTGTGCGGCGGTGGCTTCGTTTTCAAAGGGCACCATATCGACAATGTGCAAAAGCAAGTGTGTACGCACTAAGTGCTTCAAAAAGCGAATACCCAAGCCCGCGCCTTCGGAAGCGCCTGCGATAAGCCCTGGAATATCCGCGATAACAAAACTACGGTGTTCTTCGATTTTGACCACGCCCAAATTGGGAACCAAGGTGGTAAAGGGATAATCCGCAACTTTCGGACGTGCTGCCGACACCGCGCGGATAAAGGTGGATTTGCCCGCATTGGGCATACCGAGCAGGCCGACATCGGCCAGCACTTTCAATTCAAATTTTAAATTGCGCGACTCACCTGGCTGGCCAGGCTTGGTCTGAGTGGGAGCTTGGTTGGAGCTGGACTTGTAACGGGTATTACCCAAGCCGTGGAAGCCACCACGCGCTACCATCAGGCGTTCGCCGTCTTTGGTTAGATCGCCCAGCTTTTCGCCCGTGTCTTCATCGAGGCAGGTCGTGCCTACAGGCACTTTCAAAATGACGTCGTCGCCCTTGGCGCCCGTGCAGTTTGCACCCGTACCGTTTTGGCCATTTTTCGCTTGATGATGACGGGTAAAACGGTAGTCGATCAAAGTGTTGAGGTTTTCATCGGCCTGCAAATACACCGAGCCGCCATCGCCGCCATCGCCGCCGTCTGGGCCGCCTTTGGGAATGAATTTTTCGCGACGAAAGCTCATACAGCCATTGCCGCCCTTACCTGCCTGCACGCTAATTTTTGCTTCATCTACGAATTTCATGGTGTTTCCTGATATGGCTGGACGTTGGGCGTTGGGCGCTTGACACTGAGAGCTGGGCGCGAAAACGCCAAACAAACAACTCTCAACGCCATTCAAAACAAAAACGCCCCAGCTCAAAGTTGTCTTTGTAGCTAGGGCGTTACTAAGCAGCTTGCTGTATTAGGCAGCGATGATGCTTACGGTACGGCGGTTTTCTGGGCCTTTCACATCAAATTTCACTACGCCATCGGCGGTAGCGAACAGAGTGTGGTCACGACCCATGCCAACGTTCACGCCAGCGTGGAATTGAGTACCACGTTGACGCACGATGATGTTGCCAGCTTTTACAACTTGGCCACCAAAGGTTTTAACGCCCAAGCGTTTACTGTGGGAATCACGACCGTTACGGGTACTACCAGCGGCTTTCTTGTGTGCCATGATACGTCTCCTGTTACGAGGTTACTGCAACACTGCGATTGCGGTGGCTAAGCCACGCGAACCTCTAGGGTTAAAAACAATAAGGTTAGCCAGCGATGCTGGTGATTTTCAGTTCAGTGAACCACTGACGGTGGCCCATTTGCTTCATATGGTGTTTACGACGCTTGAACTTGATGATTTTGATTTTCTTGTGACGGCCGTGAGCAACCACTTCCGCAGTCACTTTTGCGCCTGCAACAACAGGAGCACCGATCTTCACGTTGTCGCCGTTACCGATCAAAAGCACTTTGTCTAAGTTAATGCTTTCGCCAGTGGCGACTTCAATTTTTTCTACTTTGAAGGTTTGGCCTTCTTCAACGCGGTATTGTTTACCGCCTGTTACCACTACAGCGTACATAAGTACTCTCCGCTTAAATCGTTAGGATTTCCCTGCTTCTTTAAGACCTGTTTCTATTGGCAACGCTTCGGTTTCCATATTACAGGGAGCAATTCGGGCGCGAGACTATAGCCCAAAGCCATTTCAATGGCAAGCCAAGGATACGGCTTATCCTAAGCGGATATTTCGGGTTAGAGGTTTGTCATTGGCGAAGCCCAGGGCTAGAATCCTGCCCTTATTTTCTATAGCAAAGGCCAGCCATGCAGATTAAAGACGCGCTCAGTCTTGTTGAGTCGGAATTTACCCAGCTAAATCAGCTTATTCATGTGCAGCTGGCTTCGCGCGTGCCTTTGGTCGAAAAAATTGCCGAGTACATTATTAGTAGTGGCGGCAAACGCATTCGCCCGCTTTTGGTGCTGCTGACCGCTCGCGCCCTCCACGAGTGCGATGCGCGCGCGGTGAAACTGGCTACCGTCATTGAATTTCTGCACACCGCCACCTTGCTGCACGACGATGTGGTCGATACCTCCGATCTGCGTCGCGGCAAAGCCACGGCCAACGCCAAGTTTGGCAACGCTCCCAGTGTCTTGGTTGGCGATTTCCTTTACAGTCGCTCCTTTGAAATGCTGGTCGATCTGGCCTGCATGCCCGTGATGACCATTTTGGCCAAGGCCACCAGCGTCATTGCCGAAGGCGAAGTGCTGCAACTGACCAACGTCAAAAATCCCGACACCACAGAAGCGCAATACTTTGAAGTGATTCACGGCAAAACCGCCATGCTCTTTGAAGCTTCAACCTGGGGTATGGCCAGCCTACTCAACCGCAGCCTTGCTGAATGCGAAGCGCTACGCATCTATGGTCGAGAGCTGGGTTTAGCTTTTCAGCTGATCGACGACGTGCTCGACTACGAAGGCGATGCCAGCACCATGGGTAAAAATGTCGGCGATGACTTAGCCGAAGGCAAACCCACTCTGCCGCTGATTCATGCAATGGCCACAGGTTCAGAGGAAGAGCGCAAGCTTATCCGTAATGTCATTCGCCAAGGTGGCCTGAATGATTTAGAAAAAGTGCTGTCCATAGTGCACAAGCTCGGCTCTATCGAATACACCCGCCAAAAAGCAGTAGACTGCGCCGAGCGCGCCTGCGCCCAACTGGCGATTTTGCCGCCCTCGCCTGAGCGCGATGCCCTAGAGGCCTTGACGCGCATTGCGGTA
>JBDKHD010000162.1:0-10519 GCA_039797885.1 Pseudomonadota bacterium | reverse complement strand
ACGTGGGCCAACCAGCTTGATTCAGGGTAATCCCAATTTAAAACCTGAAAAATCACAATCCTATGAGCTTATGCTTGGTTATCAATTGGGTGTACTTGATATCGAAGCGACGGCGTTTCATTCAACGGTGGATGATTTAATTGATGCGCAACGCAATAGCAACTCCACTCCTGCTTTGGTTATCTACGAATATCATAATATTGATAACGCTCAACTGGATGGTGTCGAATTGAATAACAAAATTACCATCAGCGACGACTTCGAAATCAATTTGGGCTACGACTGGTTAAGTGCAGAGGATAAAAGCAGTCATGCGCGTCTGGAAGAGCGAGCCAAGCACACCTACCGAGCGCAAGCGGATTATAAAATCGGCAAAGTAAAAGTATCGTTAAGAAATCGTTATTTGGATGGCTATTACGCTAAAAGCGGAGTCTGTGTAACTAACTGCCTAGCTTATGAAAGCAGCTACAATGTGACGGATATTAATCTCCAATACTTTTTATCAAAGCATGCTGAGTTAAGACTGGGTGTGGATAATATCTTAAATGAAACCGAGCCGAGTAACTTCGTCGCAAGGGGTGCAGGAAGAACCGATCCAGGTGAGCGTTATTATTATGCGGGTATTGTGGCCAAGTTTTAATTAAAGGCGTGAGTGGTTATGTCAGACTATAAAATCATTGCGACGGATAACCAGCCGTCGCCTTCGAGTAGCATAAACATTACGGCTATGCCCTTTATTGGCCGCATTATTAGAAACCCTTGGTTTCTGCGCTCAATCAATATACTCAGTGTTGCGCTGTTGATGCTGGGTATTTTTTTGGGGCTTTTTACCGAGAATAAAAAGACAGGGCTGACCGTCCTGTTATTTTGGGGCGTATTTTGGCCGCTCTTAACTTGCGTACTAACGCCATCCTTAGGCGCTGTGTATTGCGCTATCTGCCCGCATGGCACGATAGGACGATGGCTAACAAAGTTTGGTCTAAAAAAACGCTATCCACGCCACCTAAAAGGTGCGTGGATTAGCATTGCATTGATGGTTTTTGGCTACTGGTTTTTTGCATACAGTATGCCAGGACTTTTCGGTTCCTCTCCCTTTAATACAGCATGGTACTTTTTAATTTTTACTGTGATGGCCGTCATTGTATTTTTGCTTTATGCCGATATGGCTTATTGCAAATATGTTTGCCCTCTTGGTCGAGTTATTACCACTCATGGCAAACTAGGTGGACTGACAGTTAAAAGCAAACAGAGCGATTGCCAAAGCTGTAAAGATTTTTCCTGTGCCAAGGTTTGCCCGTATCATTTATCTCCATTTAATTTTGAAAAAAATAACAATACGGAAAGCTGTACCCTGTGCCTAGAGTGCGTGTACGAATGCTCTAGCATGGATTTGCATTGGCAACGACCAGGCAAGGCGATAGTAAAGTCAATGAAGCGTACAGACCCACATGATTACTGGGTGATACTGGTTATTTTTGCTATAGCAGGCGTGGGTATTCAATTTTTGCATGGCTTACAGCATACGGGGTTGCGTAATTATCTACCTTGGAATTTACTCGGAGCATGGGCGTCTCACAGCTTTGATGTGAGTGCAAAAGCATTTAATTTTTCTGGTATGTTTGCGCTGATTTTTGCCTTGATTACCACTTTTCTTTCGGCCTTTTTGGCAGTTAGGCTGGCGAAAAAAAGCAGCCCAGAGTTAAAAGCAAATATCGGTTTTGATTTGGCTTACGCTCTCACGCCTATCGCTATTCTTGGTTTGATTCCGCATTCGGTGAGTATGTTCACCACGAATTATGCTCATCATTTGGTGAACGAATTTGGCGCGCTGTTTGGTCTTGCATGGCATATTGAACCGTTAGCACAAAGAGGCGATGCTTGGCTGAAATGGCTGAATATATTGCCGTGGTTTGGCATCCTCTGGGGTATGAGAATATTATGGAAACGCAGCCTGTTGTGGTCTGTTAGCAGCAAATCTCGTTGGAAAACAGGCATTTTATTGGCGATTCCCATTTGGTATTACTTACTGATTATGTTGATGAAAGTTGCTGCGCTGATGTTATTACCCATGCCAGCTCACCACTGACTGGCGTTATATCTAGCAGGATTAGCTGGATAGCGCGAGTACTGCTTGACCTTGGAGCTGCCTCCAAGGTTAAGATAAGGCTTCGGATTTCTTTTGTCACCCAGAGCCTAATAAAAATGAACATTGCATTTGCCGCCGCCGACGGCGTTACCTTAAACGGTCAAATCATCGCGGCCAAACAGCCCAAAGCCGTGGTGTTGTTAAACCCTGGCACCGCCACCAATACTTCTTTTTATTTGCCGTTTGCGCATTTTTTAGCCGAGCATGGCTACACCGTGATGCTGTGGAATTACCGTGGTTTTGGTGAGTCGCGCACCCGCAGTTTAAAAGGCAGTGATATTTGCTTTGCCGATATCGGTCAAAAAGATATTCCAGCCGCCATTGCGAAGGCCAAAACGTTGCACCCGCAGCTGCCGCTTTATTGTGTTGGGCACAGTGCAGGTGGCCAGCAAATCGGTTTTGCGCATAATTGTAATGAATTAGATGGTTTGATTGGTATTGCGGTATCAACGGGATATTTTGGTTCGATGCCAATGGGATATCGCATAAAGGCGCATCTTTTTTTCAAAGTTATCTCTCCCATTTCCTCTGCACTTTTTGGTTATGTGAAAGCAGAAAAATTAAATTTAATGGAAGATTTACCGCCGAAGTTGGCGAAAGAATGGGGGCGTTGGTGCGCCAATAAAGATTTCTTTTTTTCTGAAAAATTTTCTAAAGAAAAACCCGAACTGGCCTGCTATCGAACCTTTAATTTTCCTGTTCAAGTTTTTACCGCCGACGACGATGAAATATCCACAGTATCCAATACAAAAAGTCTGTGGAAGCATATTAAAAGCACGAAACCAATTGAGTTTAAATGGTATAAAGCCAGTGATATGCCTAAAAAATCGGTGGGGCATTTTGGTTATTTTAGAAAAACCAATCAACTTATTTGGCAAGACGTATTGGCTAAGCTCAACAGCTTTTCAGCGTGAAATCTGGGTAATGCATACAAGCCGAAGGGCGCACAGCGTGCGCCCTTTTTTATTGGCGTTTTATACCGGTAAGGCTACCAATGGGCTGCCATTCATTGGGTCATCTTTTTTCGAGGCAAGCGCCTTGGCCAAATCAATCCCCAATGCTTTGGCTACGCCTGCGCCATAAGCAGGGTCAGCGGCATTACAGTTACGAATATGGCGGAATTTCACAAACTCTGCCGCATCCCCCATGCCACGCGCGGTGTTTTCAAACAGGCGTTGCTGCTCGTCAGCACTCATCAGTTGGAACAAGGCACGCGCTTGGCTGAAGTAATCGCTGTCGTCTTCATGGAAGCTCCAGTGCTTGGCTTCGCCTGTAATACGCAGTGGCGGTTCCATCACATCTGGCTGTGCTTGCCACTGGCCAAAGCTGTTGGGTTCGTAGTGCGGTAAGCCGCCGTAGTTATCGTCTACACGACCTTGGCCATCGCGCAAATTGCTGTGCACTGGGCAGCGTGCTTTGTTCACTGGAATTTGATGGTGGTTGCTGCCTAAGCGGTAACGCTGCGCATCGGCGTAGTTGACCAAACGTGCTTGCAACATACGGTCGGGGCTTGCGCCAATGCCAGGCACCAAATTACTTGGTGCAAAGGCCGATTGCTCGACATCCAAGAAGAAGTTTTCTGGGTTGCGGTTTAGCTCAAATTCGCCCACTTCAATTAATGGGAAGTCTTTGTGCGACCAAACCTTGGTTAAGTCGAACGGGTTAAACGGCATCTTGTCGGCGTCTAACTCTGGCATTACTTGGATGTACATTTTCCATTTCGGGAAGTCGCCGCGCTCAATGGCTTCATACAGGTCGCGCTGGTGGCTTTCGCGGTCTTTACCAATAATGGCTTCTGCTTCGGCATCGCTTAGGTTCTTAATGCCTTGTTGAGTTTTAAAGTGGAACTTCACCCAAAAACGCTCGCCATCGTTATTCCAAAAGCTGTAAGTGTGCGAACCAAAACCGTGCATGTGGCGATAGCTGGCAGGGATACCACGGTCGCCCATCACCACAGTGATTTGATGCAAGGCTTCAGGAATGAGTGTCCAGTAATCCCAGTTATAGGTAGCACTGCGTAAGTTGGTGCGAGGGTCGCGTTTGACCGCTTTGTTTAAGTCTGGGAACTGGCGTGGGTCACGGATAAAAAACACTGGGGTGTTGTTGCCGACCATGTCCCAGTTGCCTTCTTCGGTATAAAACTTCAAGGCAAAACCGCGAATATCGCGCTCGGCATCAGCGGCGCCGCGCTCACCTGCAACAGTGGTAAAGCGCGCAAACAGCTCAGTTTTTTTGCCCACTTCTGAGAATAATTTAGCGCGAGTGTATTTAGTAATGTCTTTGGTTACAGTAAAAGTGCCAAACGCACCCGAACCTTTGGCGTGCATACGACGCTCAGGAATCACTTCGCGCACAAAACCAGCCAGTTTTTCATTTAGCCAAACGTCTTGCGCTAATAACGGGCCACGAGGGCCAGCGGTCAAGCTGTCGCGGTTAGTGCTGACAGGCGCACCAAAACTGGTGGTCAAATGGCTAACAGGGCACTTGCTGGGTGATTTAGGGGTGTTGTTGCTCATACGAAGCTCCTTTGGAGGGTAACTGAGTTCGCATTCACTATAGTCAATGAGTTTGTTAGCCAATAACTATTTATTCCTATGAATACGATAGGTATTGATTATAATCAAAAAAACATAGCATTTTTTATTTGCCAGTCTGCTATAGGAAACATCCGCGCAGTAATATTTACTGCGCTAAAAATTAATTTTTAAATTTATAACTGCTGAGTTTGTTAAGCATATTTTTCTAAAAACATCAGCTGAGCTTGGATATTGCTGCTAAAACAAGGCTCGAAATACGGATCAAAATGATTGGCTGCTAATTCAAAAGTTTCGATAAATGGGTTATTTACGGCGGCGATTTTCTCTGCCACATAGGGCGCTACGCTGTCTTGCGTTGCGCCGACAAGTAGCATAGGCACACGCACTTTTTTAAGCTGATTAACAGGGCGATAAAATCCCATGGTAATGAGCGAGCGCGTGGTCACTTCATTGACGTATTTCACATTTTTCATGGCGCCATCCATGAGGCCATTCATGGCGGCAATGCCTAATTCTTTGGCTTCCCATGCGCCGTCTCTGTCTATGGTCGAAAATTCCCCCGCAGGGGCAATGGTTGGCACTGTCAGCGGATAGCCAGGTTTTAATAAACCTGCGCTGTAGTAAAAACCAAATTTTAAAAAGGTCGAAAAGGGCACAGCTTTTACCGCTTGCAAACCATCGAGCATGGGCATATGCGCAATGACCGCCTGTAAATCAGGGTGCAGCACGGCTAAATCCACCACATGGCCGCCGCCAAAAGACGTACCCCAAGCCATAATATGAGTGGGGTCGATATTTTCTTGGGCTTTTAAATGCGCTAACGCCGCACTGGCCGCACGCACCCGCGCCCAAGGATTAATATCTTGCCTTGGCCAGCCACCGCTCATGCCCCAGCCCTGAAAATCAAATTCCATCACGGCAAATCCTGCTTGCACAAAATGGCAAACAAAAGGATAAGTAAATGCGCGCTGCACACTGCCCCAGCCACCAATCATTAGAATAGCGGGAAAATATTCTTTTGATTTTTGCTCTGGCGTGTAGAGCGTCGCGGCCAACTCGTCGCCTTCAAAAATAAAGGTCGAACGTTGAAATATGGGTTTAATAAAAGCGGTATCTGGATTAGTACGCATGAACAACTCACTGCTTAATTATTAGTTTTTAATGATTAATTTCTAATGCTCATCACTCATCACTCATCACTCATCACTCATCACTCATCACTCACCACTCACCACTCACCACTCACCACTCACCACTTAACATTTAAACCGCTTGCGCCCAGAGCGCAAAATTTCGCGCCTGCGGATGGCCCAATAAAAATTCGCACTGCTTGGCATCACGATAACGACGCTATGGGCTTGCCGCGCAAGAAAAATTCGAGTTCAGGATAGCGCTGGGAAAATGCACTAAGTTCGTTGCTGTTTTTTGTGAGGTCCAGAGGCGGGCATTCCGCGAGAGCGATGCTGGTCATAGCTGTCTCTTTTTATTGTTATTAATGGCCAATAGCCACAGGGCATGGCCGACTCGCACCTTGTTCGGGTGAGCGGCTCGGGGTTGAATGGCCATTCATAAAAGCAATAAGACGCTGCGCCAACCATCCCCCATTCTGGGGAGACGAAGGAGACAAGATGAAAAATGCCGCTTTAGCTGTAGATGCACGGCCCTTGCTGCCCACTTCGCGTTTGTATCCACCTAGGCGTGGGCGTGGTGTATTACCCAGACCTCGTTTGGAAAGTTGCGCGCCAAAATTAATGGATCACTCTTTGACGCTTTTAAAAGCTCCGCCCGGTTTTGGCAAAACCACTTTGGCCAGTGCTTGGGTGGAAGTGTTGGCCGCAAAAGAAATAAAAAGCGTATGGCTGACGTTAGAGGCTAAAGACAGCACACCAAATCATGTGCTGTATTGTTTGGTGCAAGCCTTTTCTTATGCGTTTCCAAATAAAAAATGGCCGTCGGTTAGGCTGTGCGAAGATTTACCTTTTGTTTCTTTCGAACTTTTAGCTACGCAATTTTTAAATGATGTGGATACGCTCAGCGAGCCATTATTGTTGGTGGTGGATGATTGTCATTGTTTAAGCGATATCTGCCTTGAAACAGTTTTAAACCTGTTATTAAAACACCACCAAGAAAAGCTTCATGTGTTGCTTATCAGCCGAAATGCGCTTACACCCAATGTGTTACAGTCTTTACGCGGCGAGCCATTTTTGGAAATGGATGCCGAGGATTTGCGATTTCAAACTGAAGAAATCAAAGCCTTATTGCAGCGCGCAGAAATCGAGCTGGATTCCGCCGACTTGGCTAAATTGCAAGACGCCACCGCAGGCTGGAGCACCGCGCTGCGCGCGTACTTATTAAGCAGTAATAAAAATATTCAGCAAAATCGACGTAATTTTCATGTGATTTTTGATGAAATGCTGGATGGCCTTGCACCCGATTTTTTAAAGAAATTATTGCCATTGAGTTTGCTGGAACAATTTAGCCCTGCCATGCTCGACTTTTGTTTTGATGCCGATATGACGAGCTTTCTTTATCAGATTGAGCAAAAGCAATTGTTTTTAAATATAAAAGGCGAAAAAGGTGAGTGGCTGAGTTTTAATCCAATTTTTAAAGAATATTTGGCGCAGCGGTTTTTCAAACAATCTAGCCCAGAAGATATTCATCAATTTCAGCTGCGTGCGGCCTTGTGGTTGGCGCAACAAAAAAATTGGGTTGCGGCCATCTCCTTAGCCTTAAATGCCAAGGCCAGTGCGCAGGCCGAGCAGTGGATAAACCACTGCGCGATGGATTTGGTCGAGCAGGGCGAGCTGCATACGCTCATGCAGTGGGAAAAACAATTGCGCGAGCAATTAAGTACTTTGCCTTCCGCCATGCGTTTGGCTTTAGGTTGGGCTTCGTGCCTCGCCATGCAGCAAGACAAAGCCAAGCAATTATTAAATAGTTTAAAAGAAAACGAAGGCATAGATCCTTGGGAGCGCCGTGCTTTACAAGCTTTGCTTTTGGCCTTTGATGGACGAGGTGAGCAGGCTGCGAAAATGGCATATGAATGTTTGCCGCATTTTTTAAATCGCCCATGGATTTCCAATTTACTAGTGAATGTTCAGCGTTATGGCTATATGCACATGGGTAACTGGCAAGCGTTTTACAGCCTGCCGCCGTTGCTGTCGCATTCTTTATCTCGCAATCGATTTTTATTTAATAAGTTGTATCAACATGGAATCGAAGCCTTTGCTGAAATTATTCAAGGGCGTTTGGATACCGCCGCGCAGCGCCTTAGTGATGTGATAAAAACCTTGGAGGATCATCGCTCCAGTAATCCCATGTTGCGCTCTTTGCCGCGAATTATTTTGGCGCAAATTTATTATTTGCAAGGGCGGTATCACGAAGCGCAGCAGCAGCTTGACGATAGCCATGCCTTTTTAGATTTAATGGGATTTCCTGAGCTGATTATTGCCACACAGGGAACGCAAATAAAACTTTTAAAACGCCAAGGTAATTATTTGCAGGCCAGAAAATACTTAGAAGAAATCGAAAGTGTCGGGTTGAAGCGCTTATGCCCAAGGCTTTTGGCCTTTGCTTTGTTAGAGCGTTGCCGCTTGAGCCTAGCTGAGCACAAGCACGAAGAAGCACAAGCCTGCATGAATTTTTTACATCAGCTTTATCAGGATCAGCACAATCCGCCGCTGGAGCTGCGTTATGCTTGGCTTTTGGCCCATCTTGCGTTAGTGAAAAAAAATAGTGAACGCTTTGCCGATCTGGAGATGGATATTGAAAATTTGGCGGCGGAGTTAACGTACACTGGCAAGCATTTATTGCACATCGAATTACAGCTGGCCTTGGCCTGCGCCCGTAAAGAGCAAGGTGATACTGGTGCGGCGGCGAGCATAGAGCACTGGCAGAAAATTGCACAAGTTTATGGTTTGCAAGGTTTGCTGGATGAATACGGATTAAACATACAGCAGCTTGTCGATGAAAAAGCCCAGCAAGGTGGCCTACTGAGTTTGACGGTCAAAGAGCGTCTGATTTTGCAAGAAGTGGCGCACGGGAAATCTAATAAAGAAATTGCACGGAACATGAATGTGGCTCCTGAAACGGTAAAAAGCCATTTAAAAAATATCTTTGCCAAGCTTAACGTGACTAACCGTACTCAGGCGGCGCTCTTTGTTTAGGACGGTGCACGCTAGAGCAAAAAAAAACATCAGGAATAGCCGTTGTTTTTGGCTTGAACGTGAAAAAAATTGGAATAGAATACGCACTTTCTTGGCCGGTATAGCTCAGTTGGTAGAGCAGCGCATTCGTAATGCGAAGGTCGTAGGTTCGACTCCTATTACCGGCACCATGTCCTGTTTCCTGCAATAGTCACTCGGTGTTTTGAAACCGCCACTTGTTGTTTTGAAATTGTCACTCGGTGTTTTGAAGCCGTCACTCTGCGTCCTGAAGTTGGCACCCTGCGCGTAGTCGCAGGGTCTACCTGTTTCGTTCCGTATGGATTCCGCGACTGCGCGCGGAATGAAGTGTGTGAAATCGCGGTTATAATCGCTTCATTTGTTGGTAAATCTGTGTGGGTTTTAGGCTGGAGAGTTGTTGGGCTTCGCGCATTTGGCGCAGGCGTGCAATGACGTCGCGCAGGTTTTGAATTTTGGGATCAACTTCTTCGCGGGCAGGCTCGGAGAGTTGCGTGCCGAGACGCCAGCTGCCGATGGTGGTTGCCGAGGTTTTGAGTTCAGCGCGCACATCTACGGCGCTTAGGGTGAAACTTCGGCCAGGGTTTGGTGCGGCAGCGACATTCAGTGCGGCGAAAGTTTTGCTGTGGATAAGCGCCGTGGCATCGCCTGCGGCTGCAATAGCTACACCGTTAATGACCAGATTGGTGTTGCTGGCTTGCCGGCTTTCCATGCGCAGGTGCACTTCTTGTAGCATTAAAACGTGGCCATTTTCGGCCAGAGCTAGGCCGTTATTGACCAGTGTTCCTAGGTTTTGACCGCTGGCGTGGATTAGCTCGTATTGGCTTTGGGCTGCGCCTAAATAGAGTGCGCCAAGGCTTGCGTCTTTGGCGCTGGTGAAGCGGGCTTGGCCTTGTTCGTCGAAGCTAAATAAGCCGAGCTGGCTGAAGATGCTGTCGTTTTCGTCGATCCAGCCGTTGCCGTCGTCGTCGTAGGCGCGCAGTTCGGCAAAGCCATTTTGCGTGCTCGGGCCAAAGAGCTCTTTGCCGTTGTCGATTTGGCCGTTGCCGTTTTGATCGAAGGCGAGGTAGCCGCTGCCTTGGGCGGTTTTGAGTAGGCCAAGGTTGCTGCCATCGCCGAGTAGGTCGAAGTCGAACCATTGGTCGGTGAGTTCAACCATGCCGCCTTTCATGTTCAGCATCAGTGGGTCGATGCGTTGCACTTGGCCTTTGAAATAGAGGGATTGTTCTTCGCGCACTTCGCGGCTTAGGTCGAGGCTGAGCATAAAGTCGATGCGCCGCCCATCGCTGGTTTGAGCTTGACCTAGAGCTTCAAAATGCAAGCCTTCGCTGCGTTTGATTTCGCTGATGCTGCTGATTTCCAGCATGATGCCTTCGCGGCTTTCTTGCAGGTTGCCTTGCCAGTCGCGCAGGGAGATTTTGGCTTGGGTGAGGGAGGCGGTGAGGTTTTGTGCAAGCTCTGCGTGGGCAAATGCGCTGGTGCTGTCCAAGCTTTGTACTTGGCTGCGCGTTTGCAGGGCGAGGCGTTCTTGTGTTTCGCGGCTTAATGACAGCGCCACACCCTGGCTGGCTGGCCCAGTGCTTTTCTGCACTTCGGCTTGCTTGATGCGAGTAGCGGTCAGCTCGTGCTGCTGCTTGCTGGAAACAAAAACGGCG
>JBDKHD010000161.1:0-3893 GCA_039797885.1 Pseudomonadota bacterium | reverse complement strand
CCAATGAAGTAGACACCATCATAGCGTTGCCAATAGGAGTATTAAGCTCGTGCGCCACACCGGCAACCAGTGCGCCTAAAGAGGCCAGCTTTTCATTTTGGAGAAGCTGATTTTGAGCGCGCTGTAAGTTTTCTAAGGTGCTTTGTAATTCGACGGTACGTTTTAAAACACGCTGCTCCAGAGTGGTATTTAGATCAAGGATTTTTTCCTCTGAATTTTTTTGTTCGGTAATGTCCATCTCTAAGCCATCAAAAACGACATGGCCATTTTCAAGTCGTCTCGGTGAGGAAAAAACTAAGAACCATCGAATTTCACCATTGGGTAATTTGCAGCGAATTTCTACTTTAAAATCCGTCAAAGTATCAATGCTTTTTTGTTCTAATCTTTTAAATTCATCGAGATGTTCAGGGATTATCTGCTTATACAAAATGCTAGCATTTTCTAGAACTTGAGATAAAAGAAGGCCATGTATTTTCTCTACCCCTTGGCTTAGATAATTAAATTTTCGAAGCTCACCATTTAGGCCGCAATCCAGCTGATACATCATACTTCTTGGTAAGTTATTATTTACCATCTGCAAGCGATCTTGGCTTTCACGCAAGCGAAACTCGGTTTCTTTTAATGAGGTAATATTGATGTGTGTGCCTAAGGTTTTTTTTGTGCGTTTTCCTTGGCCGTCACGCAGGGTTCTACCGCGAGACCATATCCAGACCCAGCTACTATTGGCGTGTGATAAACGAAACTCGCTTTGATACATTTCGTTGTTGTCGCTGGCGAGGTAGTCGGCAAAGCTGCGTATCGCACGATCCCGATCATCGGGGTGTAATAAGTTTTCCCATGTTGTTTTGATATTTGGCGATCCATCAAATAAATAATCATTTGGGTTGCGCCCAAGCATGGTGAAATACTCGGGGCTGCACCATAAATGCTGGTGGTCTTGATCCCACTCCCACGCACCCGTATTGGAGGTGTGAGTAAGTGCTTTAAAGCGTTCGCTTTCATAGCGGTAAGCCTCTTCGGCATTTTTTCGGTCGCTAATGTCTAGCCGAGCGCCGACCACTTTTACGGGATCGCCTTGAGCATCGCGTTCGGTAATGCGGCCATTGTCCATAACCCAAATCCAATGCCCATGTTTATGCCGCATGCGCACTTCACAAGAAAATCGGTCGGTTTTACCCGCGATATGTTCCTCGGCGGAAATACGAGCTACATCGAGATCTTCAGGATGACAAAGTTCGACACTGGTGCGTTCATTAATAGGCAGTAGTTCTTCCAGTGTGTAGCCTAAAATTTCAGCCCAGCGTTCATCCAAAATGACTTCGTGAGTTATCAGGTTCCATTGCCAAGTGCCACAGTGCAAAGCATCCAAGACGTGTTCTATGATTTGTTTTTCACTCTGCATAAAATCGCCCTAGTGCTTTTCAGTAAAGGTTGTTAGCCACAGATTAAAATCGACCTCTGGCATGGGTTTAGCAAAATAGTAGCCCTGACCATCTTGGCAGCCCATATCCAACAAAGACTGTTCTTGCTCGGCGGTTTCGATGCCTTCGGCAATGGTGCGCAGCTTAAGATGCCTAGCCATGGTGATTATGGTGTCGGCCATATCGTGATTGGTGTTTTCGCCGCTGCCACTTATAAAAGCACGATCAATTTTTAGGCGATTTAAATTTAATTTCTGTAAAACATTTAAAGATGAAAATCCTGTTCCGAAATCGTCCATGGAAAGATGAACATCCGCATCTTGTAGCAATTTAAGTTTGCTTGAGAGCTGTTCAAAGCTTTCAATAGCAATGGATTCGGTTAGCTCAATCTCAACATGCTTGCCAGGAACACTCGATTGTTTTAATAAACCTAAAAAAAGTGAAACGAAATTTGGCTCGGCAAATTGCGCATGTGAAACGTTGATGGCAACACGAAAATCGTCATCGACATTTTCATTCATTGAAAGACGCCAGTTTAACGCAGTACGAATTACCCATTCGCCAATGGCGACCATAAGACCAGACTGTTCGGCAATGGGAATAAAAGTATCAGGCGGAATAAATTTTCCATCGGGTGTTCGCCAGCGTAATAAACATTCGGCCCCTATAACTTTTTTGTCGGCTAAGCGCACAAAAGGCTGGTAGTACAAATTAAGTTGTTGCTCGGCAATGGAGCTGCGTAGCTGGTTGAGTAGTTGAATACGATCGCGTGCAGCGTGACTTTGATCATTTTTAAAATAAAGCGCCTTGCCGCGCGTGAGCCTTTTGGCTTGCTTCAGTGCGATACCTGCATTTTTAATGATTTCTACGCCAGCACGGTTTTCATCGGTTAAAAATACCAAGCCTGAAGTCACAGAAACGCGTAACGGCTCGTTGTTGTTGACGAGAACAGGCTCGTAAAAGGCTTGTGCAATGCTGTGTGGGGTAATGCTATGCGAGTCACCATAAAGACCAAATAAATCGCTGCCCAAACGTGCCTGTAAGGTTGCATCTGAAAAGCTGTGTTGCAGCCTTTGTGCTACTGCTTGCAGTACGGCATCGCCAAAGCTGTCGTCCAAAATGCTGTTAATGTCGGCAAAATTATCAATATCCAGCAAAGCCAGAACGCGATCGGTTTTGGTGCTGGCGTCCAATGCTGCAATTAGGGCATTACGATTGGGTAAATTAACCAAATTATCGGTATAGGCCAGCTCGCTGATGCTTTGGTAGAGCTGTACGTTGGCAAAAGCCGTGGACATATTGCTGCAAAATACTTTTAAGAGCTGCTTTTCACTGTCGTTGAGCGCGTGTGCAGTATCGACAAAAGCCGCTAGGTTTTGCCCTTGCGTGCCATTGAAATACAGCCCTGCTCCTTGGGTGAAATTATGCCGATGCTGATCTAATAATTGCTGTAACTGCTGCTTTACTTTTTCGTTTGGAATTTTATCCAGCGTTAGCCCAATCCAATTTTCATAGTGACCTGCCGCAGCCAAAATATAAGGGTCTTCATTGGGTTTTTGGATGGCAGCACAAACCAAAGCTTCGGCATCAATTTGTAATAAGGCGCACAATTGCAGCACTAGGCCGTTGGCAAATTTATGCAGCCCGACGGGGCGGCTAAGCTCGCTGTTGGCTTCGAGGATTTGTTCCAAGCCACGACGACTGGCCTCAATTTGTTGTATTTGGGCATAGGCGCGAATGGCCATGGTTAGGCTGGTAAAAAGCCGAGTCTGAGTGAGGTCGGTTTTGGTGCGATAGTCGTTGATATCATAATCGTGAATGGTCGCCATTTCCGGGGCGTAACCTGGCTGGCCGGTGCGTAAAATAATGCGAATGGTGCTGTTTTTGAGCTCTTCACGAATAAAGCGCACCAGTTGCAAGCCAGCATTGTCGGTTTCCATCACCACATCGATCATAGCCACAGCAAACGGGGCGCATTTTTGCAAAAGTTCTTGCGCCTGAGCGGCGGAATAAGCCTGAGTAAAATGCAGTGTGCGCCCTTCGATCAAGGTGTTTTTCATCGCCAACTGGGTGGCGGCGTGAACATCAGGATCGTCATCCACCAACAGTACGCGCCAAGCAGGCGCTGTGGTGGCGGTAGTTTGAGAGTCGGGCTCATCAATAAACTGAATAAGTTCGTGATGATTATTGGTGGTGGAAACGGGCATGTGGACGATCCGTAGCAAATAGGCTCTACGAAGTTTAGACGCGCTTTTGCTGCCTGCCAGCTATTGTTTTAAGCCAGCGCTTTAATATTAGGCGTATGCCACCACAAGCTGGTGGCTTTGCACCAAAAGCTGGCCATTTGGGCTGTAAATTTTGGCTTGGGAGTGGCCATAACCCTGACTGGCCTGGCTGATTTCTACTTCGTACCACAGCCAAGTAGCGCTACTAAGTGGTGTGGCCAAACTAGTTAAAGGTTGCACAAAATCC
>JBDKHD010000160.1:0-7534 GCA_039797885.1 Pseudomonadota bacterium | reverse complement strand
ACGCTTACAGCTCCATCCTTTATGGCGCGCTCTTGGGCTGGCTGTTTTGGAATGAGATTCCGCTGTGGAGTACTTGGGCGGGGGCCATGCTGATTATCGGCGCAGGCGTTATTAACCTGCGTTTTAGCAAATAAGCCCGATAGCTTGAGCAAGAACACCGTTTTGGGAAAAGACAGCAAGCACTGCCAAAAAAACGCGGTTAAATACCGCGTTTTTTGAAGTTCAGCATACGCTCAAGGCTGGTTACCGCCCGCAGGCGCAAGCCTTCTTCAATTAAAATTTCATTGCACCCGCTTTTTAGCACGTCACGGATATTTTCCAGCTCGTTCATCGCCATCCACGGGCAATGCGCGCAGCTCTTGCAGGTCGCGCCGTTGCCTGCGGTAGGGGCTTCGATTAACAGCTTATCGGGCGCAGCTTGCTGCATTTTGTAGAAAATGCCTTTGTCGGTCGCCACGATCATCACAGGGTTGGGCAAGGTTTTGGCGGCATGAATCAGTTGGCTGGTCGAACCCACCACATCGGCAATGCTAAC
The DNA here is from genome assembly GCA_039797885.1 of Pseudomonadota bacterium. Taxonomy (GTDB): domain Bacteria; phylum Pseudomonadota; class Gammaproteobacteria; order Pseudomonadales; family Oceanobacteraceae; genus Venatoribacter. The sequence goes on along the minus strand of JBDKHD010000160.1, from coordinate 6,999 downwards.
CACCGCCTCAGGCGACTCTGGGTGTACCAAGACAGCGGCATCGGGGTGAACGGCTTTTAAGTCCAACAAGGCCTTGGCTTTAAATTCTTCATGGACGATGCAAGCACCGTCCCAAAGCAGCATGTCTGCACCCGTTTCGCGCTGAACGTAATCGCCCAAATGTTTATCGGGTGCCCATAAAATCTTTTGTCCTTGCTCATGCAGATGGCGCACCACCTCCAACGCAATGCTGGAAGTCACCACCCAGTCGGCACGCGCTTTTACCGCCGCCGAAGTATTGGCGTACACCACCACAGTACGGTCTGGGTGCGCGTCGCAGAAAGGGGCAAAGTCTTCGATGGGGCAGCCTATATCCAAAGAGCAAGTGGCGTCCAAGGTAGGCATCAACACGCGTTTTTCTGGGCTTAAGATTTTGGCGGTTTCGCCCATAAAGCGTACGCCTGCCACCAGCAAGGTACTGGCTTTATGGTCGCGGCCAAAGCGCGCCATCTCTAAGGAGTCTGAAACGATACCGCCTGTGGCCTCAGCCAAAGCCTGAATTTGCGGATCGGTGTAATAGTGCGCAACCAGCACCGCGTCTTCTTTGTTAAGCAGCGCGCGAATTTCCTCGGTGATAATCGTGGTTTCGCTGGCACTTAACACTTTTTTTGGGGTTTTCCAAAATTCGTGGATCAGCTCAATACTGGCGGCGATCTTATTCATCTTGCTCTCGATAGGTGGGTAAAGCGCGCGCATCTTAGCACAATGCGCGGCTACTTTTTATCCTTACCCGCGAGCATGGAGAAAAACAGGTTTTGAAACTGGGTGGCGCTGTTCATGCCGCCTTGCAGCATACTTTGGTACAGCGCCATGCTGTCTAGGCCATCCTCGCCTTTTTGCATTTTCTCTAGCAGCACTTTTAAAAACTCTTGCTGAAACTCTTGCACGTCGGGCAAGCCCATGGCTTGGCGAAATTCTTCAGGGGTGAGGTCGAAGGTCACATTGATTTTCATAGCAGTCCTTTTACTGGCCATCCTTGGCTCGGCATGTCAATCCTTGAGGGTTAAATCCTAGGCGTGTGGCAAATCACATCGGCATTTTGCGCACGATTACGCAATAAATGATCGCATAAAACCAAAGCAATCATGGCCTCGGCAATGGGCGTGGCGCGAATGCCGACACAGGGGTCATGACGCCCCTTAGTGATGACTTCAATAGGATTGCCGTCGCTGTCAATGGAGCGCCCTGGAATGGTGATACTGGAGGTGGGCTTTAAGGCTATGTGCGCGATGATGTCTTGGCCACTGGAAATACCACCGACCACGCCACCTGCGTGATTGCTTAAAAAGCCTTGCGGCGTCATTTCATCACGATGCTCGGTGCCTTTTTGCTCGACCACAGCAAAGCCGTCGCCAATTTCCACGCCTTTTACCGCGTTGATGCTCATTAAGGCATGAGCCAGCTCGGCGTCGAGACGATCAAAAATCGGCTCGCCTAAGCCTGGAAACAAGCCTGTGGCCACCACCGAAATCTTGGCACCGATGGAGTTGCCTTCGGCGCGCAAGGCCGTCATGTACTCTTCCATGGCCTGCACTTTGCTGGCATCGGGGCAGAAAAATGGATTTTGCCCAACCTGCGCCCAATCAAACTGCGCCATGTCGATCTTAATTGGGCCAAGCTGGCTTAAATAACCGCGAATCAGGATGCCTTTTTGTGCCAATACTTTTTTGGCTATGGCTCCTGCGGCCACGCGCATGGCGGTTTCGCGCGCCGAAGAACGGCCACCGCCACGGTAGTCACGAAAACCGTATTTTTGCGTGTAGCCGTAGTCGGCGTGAGCAGGGCGGAAGGTGCTGGCAATGTTGCCGTAATCTTTGGAGCGTTGGTCGGTGTTTTCAATCAGCAAACCAATCGGCGTGCCTGTGGTTTTGCCTTCAAACACGCCCGATAAAATTTTGACTTGGTCTTCTTCACGACGCTGAGTCGTAAAGCGCGAAGTGCCAGGTTTTCTGCGATCGAGGTCGATCTGAATATCGGCTTCGCTAAGCTCAATGCCAGGTGGGCAACCATCGACAATCGCCCCCAGTGCCAAGCCGTGGCTCTCACCAAAGGTGGTAACGGTAAAACTTCTTCCAAAGCTATTTCCAGACATCGTGTTCTCTTTAAATTTTTACAGTAAATCTAAGTCTTGGGCTTGTAACACAAAAACCCCGTGCCCGCCACGCGCAAAGCTTGGCCAAATAAAGGGCAAATGCGGATAAGCCGCCGCCAAAGCGGGCCAGCTGTTGCCCACCTCCACCACCAAAAGCCCATCGGCACTTAAAAATTCGCGCGCTTGTTTGAGCATAATGCGCACCAAATCCAAACCGTCTTCCCCAGCTTCCAAAGCCAGCGCAGGCTCGTGCTGATATTCCTTGGGCAAACTGGCCATGTCTTGCGCATCGACATAGGGCGGATTGGACAGAATTAAGTCGTACCTGCCCCCTGCGGCACTAAATAAGTCCGACTGAAAGGCTTGCACGCGCTCCTCTAGGCCATGACGCTCGATATTGGCCTGCGCGACCTCTAAGGCATCAAAAGAAATATCCAGCAATTCAACCTGTGCCAAAGGAAAAGCCTGCGCTGCTGCAATACCGATGCATCCGCTGCCCGCGCACAAATCCAAAATACGTTTAGGTGCGGGCCAATCATTTTCATCTCGCGCACCTTGCCACCAAGGATCAAAACGCGCTTCGATCATTTGCCCGATGGGCGAGCGCGGAATAAGCACGCGATCATCAACATAAAAAGGCAAGCCACAGAACCAAGCTTCGCCCGCCAAATAAGCCGCTGGCACGCGTTCTTCGATACGCAGCAGTAATAAATCCACAATCTGTTTGCGCTCAGAACTGGTAAGCTTGCTGCTGTACCAGCTTTCAGGCATGTCCAAGGGCAAATGCAGCGCGTGCGCCACTAAAATTAAGGCATCGCCCCAAGCACTGTCGCTACCATGACCAAAATACACTTGCGCCTCGTGCATCAGGCTCACACAAAAACGCAGCATATCCTGCACGCTGGAAAGTTCAGCGACGGCTTCATTGGCTTTATGGCGTAAATCGCTCATGAAAAAACCCCTAAAAAAAAGGCGCTCAGTCTACTATGGCAAGACTTATAAGCCTACGAACTTGATGCAAGACCCGCTTATGGGCGCTGACCGTACAAGCTCGAATAGCCTTGTTCAAAGGCATCCAAAGCCAAATCGGCTACGCGCTTACCCAAGTGGATCATTTCCGCCGCACGATAAAACTCGTAAGTATCGCAACAATCACGCGGAACCTTTATCAATAAATCAGGCGGATAACCTGCGATTTTGTATTGTGTCAGCGAGGCACTCATCAGCTCGACCACGCGATTGAGCACCCCTAATTTACCCAGCTGCGCTTTGGCTTCTTGCTCCTCTTCTTCTTTGCGGATTTTCGCAAGTCCTCGCTCTTCTAGCCAATGCTGCGTTTTACCCACCACGCGATTGAGCCATTCAGCGTCTTTTTTCTCTTGGTATTCGGCCTGCGCGACGATTTTCACTAAGTCGGGCAAATTCGGCACGTCCGAGCTTAAATCCACAGCAATGATTAAATCGGCATGCGCGGAGACACAGGGCGTAATAGGCAAAGGATTCAGCACCGCACCATCGACCATGACGCGCCCCTGAATTTCAACAGGAGAAAACATACCAGGTATGGCCGCCGAGGCACGAATAGCCTGAGACAACAAACCATCTTGAAACCATATTTCTTTTTGCTGGGTTAAATCGGTGGCCACAGCGGTAAAAGGCAAAGCCAAGTTTTCTATCGCAGTGTCGCCTAACATATCTTCAATAATATTAAAAATTTTATCGCCACGAATCATGCCGCTAGACAGCAAGCTGATATCCAACAGCTTGAGCACATCCAAGTATTTTAATTTTTCCACCCACGCACGATATTCATTGAGCTTACCCGCACAATAAAAGCCGCCCACCAAAGCACCAATAGAACAGCCTGAAACGGCCACGATTTGATAACCGCGCTCTTCTAGTGCCTCAATCACGCCCATATGGGTGTAACCTCGTGCGCCACCACTGCCCAAACACAAAGCAACCGTTTTACTCATGACGACTCCTGCTTGCGCCCATTCTTGGGATTGCTAAACTGCCTGCAAAATATATCAATGGATGAGCCTGTGCTACGTTTATTTTTCGTCTTATTTCTTCTGTCAACACTCAATGCCTGCCAAAGTCCTGGCCCACGCAGCAGCGCTTACCTCTATCCGACTGCACTGCTTGGGATGCCCGAACAAGTGCAAGCTTTAGCCGCTGAATACTTTCAGTTTGAACAGGATCAAAGCCCGGTTTGGCGTAGTGATCTAGGCATAAGCGGGCAATTTGAATGGAACGATATTTCACAAGAAGCCAATGAAGCACAACTAAAATTTTATCAAGAATTACGCCAAAAACTGCAAGCCATCCCTGAGCACCAGCTGGATGTAAAAAGCGCCATAACCTACCGCAGCCTGCAAGCGGAATTGAATTTTAAATTATTAACTGCTTCTTTTTCTTCCTATCAGGATGCCTATTTGCAAGCCCGCTGGGATGCTCTGGTCGTCAATACTTTAATTTATCACCACCCTATTAGCTCGGTCAGTGATGCGCAGGATTACATTAAACGTTTAAAGGCCATCCCTAGCCTATTTAAACGCTGGCAAGAAAACATCAAAGCGGCCGAGAGCCAAGGCTTATTGGCCAACCAATTCACCTACAACAAAGTCAAAGAAAATATCCAGGAATTGCGCAAATCAAGCCCTACAGGTGAAGCTCCTGCTGTTTTCTGGGAAGATTTAAGCAGTAAATTAAACAATCTTGGCCTTTATCGTAATACGCGTATGATCCTTGAGAGCCAAGCTAAATCGGCATTGGAAAAAACCAATGATGCTTACCGTGATTTAGAAAAATTCATTGCCGACATCAGCAAAAATGCGCCCAAGAAAAACAGCCTACGCAATGTCGATGAAGGTCTGCATTACTATCAAATTCTCTTAAATTGGTATAGCGCCAGCGATATGGATGCCAATACCATGGCGCAATTAGGTCTAAGTGAAATAAACCGCATTCAACATGATATAAAAAAATTAATACCCAAGCTTGGCTACGAAGGCGATGACTACACCGATTTCATTAAAGCGATGAATGCCAAATCGATTCATTTTAAAACCGACAATACAGGGCGCGCTGAACTTATCCAATATCAGCAGGATTTATTGAATAACTTAAGTTTGGATCTACCTGCGTATTTCGCCTACCTGCCAAAAACCTCATTAGCCGTTGTGCCTATTTTAACGCAGCAAAACAGTAAAATTGCGTTTTACCAAGCGCCCGCGCTGTTTGGCAATCGCCCGGGGCTGTACTTTATCAACTTAAATAAAATGGTCAGCTTGCCACAGTACAGTTTACCCGCCATTGCCTTTCGCGAAGCTATTGGACCACATTTACAAGCGGCATCCATCATCGAGCAAGAAAACCAAAGTGGCTACCTGCGCACAAGAAAAAACCCCACCTTTGAAAAAGGCTGGGCGTTATACAGTGCCAACCTAGGCCGTGAAATGGGCAGTTATAAAACTCCAGAAGAAGAATACGGCAGCCTGATGCACGAGCTGATTTTAACCTGCGCATTGGTGCTGGATACTGGGTTAAACAGCGGAACTCTGAATATAGAAGAAGCGAAACAATTTTTACTTAAAAATACCGCCTTAAATGCCCAAGAAAGCCAACAACTTATTGAAAGCTACTTAACCTACCCCGCGCAGGCCGCTGCCTATAAAATGGGCGAGCTGCGTATTTTATCTTTACGCCAACAGATGCAAGATAAACTAGGCGTGCGTTTTAATTTAGCCCAATTTCATCAAGCCCTGTTAAGTCAAGGCGCTCTACCCTTTCAGGCCATCGATCTGTGGCTGGCTTACTGGGCTAATCAGGAACTCAAAAATGCCAAATAATATTTTAACACGCAGTGCTTTTATTGGGCGCACTGTGCGCGGCGAATTAGAGCTTTTGTGCATTCGCCACCCGTATTTTTATGCCGAATTATTATTGCAAGGTGCACAGCTTTTACACTTCGCCCCAACGGGTGAAAAAAACTGGCTGTGGCTGAGCGACAGCGCTCGCTACCAACAAGGACAAAGTGTGCGCGGTGGTATTCCGATTTGCTGGCCTTGGTTTGGCCAAGCCCTAAAAAACCCCGACGTCGTAAAAAATCAAATTGAAAATCCAGATACCGCTCCTGCTCACGGCTTTGCCCGCAGCACGCTTTGGCAAATCGATTCCCTTTATGAAAGCTGCAAAGAAGTTCGCATCAAACTCGTACTGCCGCACAGCATACAAAGCCAAGACTTTGCTTCTGGGGCGCTGAGTCTGTCCGTTGAGCTGTGGTTCAGCCAAGATGGCCTGAGCCTGCATTTAACAACCCACAATCACAGCGAGCAAACTTGGCACATAAGCCAAGCACTGCACAGCTATTTTCCAACCGAGCACATTGAGCACACGCACATAAAAGGGCTAGAAAATACGCGCTATATCGACACCCTCACAGGCTGGCAAGAAAAAACTCAGCAAGGTGCAGTGGCATTTACCGAGGAAACCGATCGTATTTATTACAGCCACGCACCGCTGGCTCTGGTCAGTCCCAGCAGGCATCTGATGCTGCACAGCCAAGGTAGCAACAGCGCAGTGGTCTGGAACCCCTGGGTGCAAAAAAGCCTGAACCTTAGCCAATTTAAACCCTGGGATTACCAGCGCATGTTTTGCGTCGAAACCGCCAATGCCTTGGCCGATGCCGTTCGCCTCGCACCCAAGGCCAGCCATACGCTGTCCTTGCATATCCGCTCGGCAGTAAAACGCCATTCGACCTTGGCCTAATTCCTGCCTTTATCCTCTTAACTGGCAAAGCAGCAAGCCCTGTCTATGCTTTTTGCAACGACCAGTTCTGGCTATTTCCGTTAAGAGGATCTTTC
>JBDKHD010000159.1:0-2786 GCA_039797885.1 Pseudomonadota bacterium | reverse complement strand
TGGTCACGCAGTCACTGAATTGCAGGTCGAGGTTGGCTCCGCCTTTGGCTTTTTTCTTGTCGATGTTGGTGGTGCCAAGCAGGGTGGCCGTGCCGCTTTCGCACAGGTCTTTGGAGATGTCTTTGTTCAGCGCAGTGGGGATGGCTTTGCTATCCAAGGGCAGGCTGGTGACGTTCTTGGTGATGGCTTTCAAAATACCCTGAGTGTCGCCGTTGAAAATGCCAGAGAATTGTGACAAGGCAGTTTTGGGGTCGAGCTGGGTGTTGCTCGAGCCACTTTGCACGCGGCTAGACAGCGCTTTTAAGGCGGCATTGGCCACTTCTGTCATGTTGTCTTGGTTGAGCGTGGCGGTGTTGCTGCTGCCGCTGTAAGACAGCACTTGTGGGCGTGAGCTGGGTTCAAAAGCGGGCAGTTCGCTTACGTCTTCGTTAAGGCTGGCGTCGTTATTTTCAGCAGCGGCTTCGCTTTGGCTGTCCATGCCGCCACAGGCGGCCAGCAATAATGAGGTGCTAAAAAGGGCAGCGAGAGAGAGGTGTTTGTTCATGTTCTTTCCTTGTTATGGTGAGAGTTTCCTTGCCAATAACAGCCAAATATCAGCTCGGTCTGCTTAAAGCCGCGTCATAGTAAAGTGTGATGGCGCAGGTGCAATCTTCCGAGGGCAAAAAAAGGGGTAGAGCCGTGCAAATACGCCAAAAGCATTAGGTGGAATTAACGCTCGCTTTGCTGGTATTGGCGCAGCAGGTCACAGAGCTTGCAGTTTTTACAGGCTTGGCCGCGATAGAGCTGCGACAGGGCAAAAAAGGGAAAATACAGGTAATCGGCGCATTGTTGCTGCCACAGGCGGCTGGCGGAGGGGTTGGTGCAGGCTTGGTGCAACGTGCGAAAGAGGCGCTCTAGCCAGCCTTCTTGCCAGGGTTCAGGCTTGTTGCTGGCAAACTCCAGCCCAAGATCGAGGTATTCGTCCAGCCAAGTGCTTTGACATTCGCAGGGCATTTTGCCGCAGATTTGCAGCTCCAGTTCGTTGAGCCGAGCCAGTTTGGTGGAATGTGCCTGTGCCATAGCGCCTCCTGAGTGTTTTTGTTTTATCTTAATGATAATAATTATCAATAACAATAATTATTTGTTGAACCCTTGGCCTAGCAGGGCATAATCAGCGGCCAAAACGAGGAGCCGCCATGAAAGTTTTGATTATCTTTAACCCGACTTCGGGTACCGCCAAACGCGCTTTTGTCGAACAAGTTCAAACCGAGCTTCAGGCTTTGGGTGCGCAAGTGGAGCTGTATCTAACTCAGGCCGCCAACGATGCCACCGCCTATTTACGCGCTTACCAAGGAGAGCTGGATGTGGTCGCCGCCGCAGGTGGCGATGGCACGCTTAACGAAGTGATCAACGGCTTAAGCGAGCGCGACAACGGCAGTTATCGCCTCGCCTTGATTCCCACGGGCACCACCAACGTGCTGGCGGGCGAGCTTAAAATCAAACGCCATGCGCGCAAGCTGGCACAGCTGATGGTGGCAGGCAAAGAAAAGCCGATTTACGCGGGGCGCATCAACGAGCGCCGCTTTATGCTGATGGTCGGTGTGGGTTACGACGCTTGGGTGGTGGATGAGGTCGATTTGGCGCTTAAAAAGAAAGCCGGCAAGCTGGCCTATGTGCTTTCCATGCTCAAACAGCTGCCGAAATTTGGCCGCAAACGCTATCGCTTTGTGCTGGATGGCAAAGAGTATTTTGCCAACTCGGCGGTGCTGACCAATGGCCGTTTGTACGGCGGTAAATTCATCATTTCCACCCAGGCCGATTTAAGCGCGCCCACCATTCAGGTGTTGCTGTTGCAGGCGCAAAGCATGTGGAGCTTACTGCTGTCTTTGCTGGGTCTGCCCATCGGCAAAATGGAAAAAATGCCTGGCGTGGTTTCTGTGCCTGCGCGTGAGGTTTATGTGGAAATGCTCAATCAAACACAGCGCGAGCCTGTACAAGCCGACGGCGACTCTCTTGCACAACTGCCCTTGCATCTCGTGATGGAAAATAAGCCGCTGCGAGTGCTGGTTCCTTAAAACCAAGTAAAGGGTTTTTCTTCGCCGCATGGTGATTTTAAAGATGACAAAAAGTTTGCTGAAATTGAATGCTTTAATACGGAAAAATTGAATTCTTAAATCTCTATGGTCATAACCTCGGTAAGTAGTTAAATAAAAACCTGTTTCCTTGTGATGGTAAAGCCCTGCATAGGCGATATTGGCTTGCCCACCTTGGCTTTGCAGCAGCTTACCGTAAGGGCTGTAAAGCGCTGTGCCTGCGATTTTGCCTTGCGTATCAATCATGGCGGTGACGCTACCGATTTGGTCTTGGGCATAGAAAAATAGCCCCATTTATTCTTTTTCTTCTATCATAAAAAATATTTTCCTTTGTCCAAATGAATGAAAATCTCTTTTTAAAAAAACTCTAGCTGAGCTGAAGCTTATTGATAAAATATCCTTTTCTACCCATTTTATCTTTATATCATCAACATTATCGGCAACAAAAATTTCAATGCTTTCATTCAAATTCGAATCAGAAATAAATACTTTCTTCGCTGAGGAAGTTGTTGCGCCACAGTCTACAGAGTATATAGATGCAGAAAATCTTGTGTCATCAGATAAAACTTTATCAATTAAAATCTCATCACAAGGGTTTACGAGATAATTAGTAAAATAAAATAATGAAGCTACTGATAATAATACAATTACGATAAAGACTATTTTTTTCATTGCTGGCATTCCTCATTCCAGTAGCCAGATTCATAGTCTTTA
>JBDKHD010000158.1:0-3322 GCA_039797885.1 Pseudomonadota bacterium | reverse complement strand
TCATTTGCCGCCCTCTTTAAGCAGCTTATCTTCTAGGTCAACAGCTCCCAATTTATCACCAATAAGAGTGTAGTGGCCAAGCATTTCAAACACATTTTCAGCCGATTTTTTAGCTGTGATTTCAGGGATGAAAAAGTTAGAGCGCCACGCGCCCGCGCAGGGATTTGATTTTTCCGCGCAGTACTTTGCTGTCGGTGCGTTTTTGTTTGGCGGCGCGTGAAGGTTTGGTGGCTTTTCGTTCTTTTATTATTTGGGTGTTTTCTAAGATAAATTCGCGCAGTCGTTCGAGGGCGGCGTCTTTATTTTTTTCTTGGGTGCGAAATTGTTGGGCTTTGATGATCAGCACGCCGTCTTTGCTGATGCGGCTGTCTTTGCTGGCGAGTAAGCAGGCTTTGTGATATTCGCTTAGGCTGGAGGCTTGAATATCAAAGCGTAAATGTATGGCCGAGGATACTTTGTTTACGTTCTGCCCGCCTGCACCTTGGGCGCGAATGGCACTGAGTTCAATGTCGTTTTCGTTTAGATAAATATCGTCTTTTATAAAAATCATTAGGCTGGCTCACAAGATCGTGGGCGCAGCCTAGCAAAATTTTTAAGCTGAGGCACGATTGTGAACTTTGGTTAGGGTGGCCGTGCATGAAGATGCTGCGCTAAACGCACAGTACAAAGCCTTGTGTTTGGTGTGGCTAATCAGCCATTGCCTCATTAGCCTCGGTTTGTGTTTCTGGGGGCAGGCTTTGAGTGCCAGTAGTGTCCGTATTTTCATCCCAGAGCCAAGGGTCGGGTGGAGCAGTCAGTAGCAGTAGGCCAATCATCGCCGTAATGTAAAGCGCGACGGCCAGAATGTCTTTTAGAGGGGGATTTAAAGCCATAAGAAGCAGCCAAGGGTGGATCTGGTGCTATGTTCGGCTATCTCTTGGCTGTTGACCAGAAGTGAAAAACCTAATCGACTGTTCCAATAAAATAAACAATCCGTTGGTCTTTGGTCTTTTTGGGTGTTTTGTAAGGGTGATTCTTAGGCGATGCTAAGTAATTGCGCTTGGCGTAGGTAGGCGCGGCGTTTGATTAATAAGTGCCAGCGTCTGCCGCCACTCTGGCGCCATAAAATTGCAGCGCGGATTCCCGCCAGTAATAGGGCGCGTACGCGGTTGGCGGTGTATGGATTTTGTAGATAGGTGGGGTTGCCCGTTACTTGAATGCGAAAGCTCAGTTTGCTCAGGGTATCTTTATAGAGTTCGGCAACGCTGGCTAGCGTGTTTTCATGCAGCAAACCAAAGTGCTCGACCTGTCTGTTGCTGGCTTGGATGCCTTTGCCTAGGTCGTTGAGCATGGCACTTTGGTTGCGCAGTTTGCCTTCTAAATGCAATAGGCTGACAGCGTAGCGGGCTATGTCTGGGCTAATGCGCTGTTGGCTGTTGCCAAAAATAACTTGCAGATTTTTAAAGCCAGTTAGAAGCCCTTGAGGGTGGCCGTAAACATCTTGGAATTGGTCGGGGTTTTGCACAAAGAGCGCTTTGATAAGCGGCTCGGCTTCGGCCAAATTCATGTCGCCCGTGCGAGCGAGTTGTTCGACGAGAGTAGCGGCTTGAATCACGGCCGCCAGCGCGGTGACTTGTTGTTCGATTTTGGCGCTCATGAAAATCCTATTAAAATTAATTGCCTGTGTGTTCAATAATGCCGCCGCCTAGGCAAATGTCGCCTAAGTAAAACACGACGGACTGCCCTGGGGTTACGGCGCGCTGAGGCTCATCAAAAACCACTTTATAACCGCTGTCATGGCGTTCAATGACGCAGGCTTGGTCGCTTTGGCGATAGCGCACTTTGGCGGCGCAGCGCAGGGGAAGTTCAGGCTCGCCGTTTACCCAAAAAACTTGGTTGGTGGTGAGCCATTGTTTAAATAGCAGTGGGTGGTTGGTGCCTTGCACCGCCACCAACACATTTCGGGTTAAATCTTTTTCGGCTACAAACCAAGGCTCTTCGTTGTAGTCTGCCAGTCCACCAATTCCCAAGCCCTGGCGCTGACCTAGGGTGTGGTACATCAGCCCTTGATGCTGCCCAATGATTTTGCCGTCTGCGGTTTCAATATTGCCAGGCTGTGCGGGCAGATATTGTTTTAGAAAATCGGTGAAACGACGTTCGCCAATAAAACAAATGCCAGTGGAGTCTTTTTTCTTGGCGGTCACTAAATCTAACTTTTCGGCAATGCGGCGCACTTCGGGTTTTTCAATATCGCCCACGGGAAAAAGTGATTGCGCCAATTCTTTTTCGCCCACGGCGTGCAGAAAATAGCTTTGGTCTTTGTTGGCGTCGTCGCCTTTGAGCAAGTAGGTGTGGCCGTTTTTATCGAGGCGGCGCACATAGTGGCCTGTGGCGATAAGGTCCGCGCCCAGCACTTTAGCGTATTCCAAGAAGGCTTTAAATTTAATTTCGCGGTTGCACAGAATGTCTGGGTTTGGGGTGCGGCCTGCCTTGTATTCTTCTAGGAAATGCTCAAAGACGTTGTCCCAGTATTCGGCGGCAAAGTTGGCGGTATGGAGCTTAATGCCGAGCTTGTCGCACACGGCTTGGGCGTCGGCCATGTCTTCTTTGGCGGTGCAGTATTCGGTGCCGTCGTCTTCGTCCCAGTTCTTCATAAACAGCCCCTCCACCTGATAGCCTTGCTCTTGCAGCAAATAGGCGGATACAGAGGAGTCCACACCGCCGGACATGCCGACTATGACTTTGGTTTGGGCGGGAGTTTTCATGCGCGGTACTCGGTAATCAATTCTAATGGGTAGCGTTTGCCTGCGACGTAGTCTTCAACGCAGCGCAGCACCATGGGGCTGCGTAATTGTGTGCTGCGGCGCAGTTCTTCAAGGCTGATCCAGCGCGGGCCGATGATGCCTTTATCCAATACCGCGTTCGCTACGGGAGCAAGGGCGGTGGCGATTATGCAGTAGCGGTGGTAGGTGATGCCATTTGGGGCAGGATAAATGTAGATGCCCAGCAGGGCGTCGATGCGGACATCCCAGCCGGTTTCTTCGCGCGTTTCACGCAGGGCGGCGGCGGCGACGCTTTCGCCTTCTTCAATGTGGCCTGCGGGTTGATTGATTACCGCTGTGCCGAGCTCGGCAATTTCTTCAACCATTAAAAAAAGGCCATCGTGTTCGATGAGAGTGGCGACGGTGGCGTGGGGAGTCCAGCGAGAATTCATGTTGCAGCCTTGTAAATGAAGCGCGCATTTTAGCTCAATGTGCAGGGTGGCTCAATTGAAGCGCTTTGTGGTGGGCGATTTTGGGCGCGGCGGGCGCTTTGATTTGAAGCTGGATGGTTTTGGGTTGGA
>JBDKHD010000157.1:0-3730 GCA_039797885.1 Pseudomonadota bacterium | reverse complement strand
TTTAAATACAACCCGCTGGCGCTCTGGACAGGCGCACAGGTATGGGAATACATCAAAATGTTCGACGTGCCCTACAACAGCCTGCACGAAAAAGGCTATGTCAGCATCGGCTGTGAGCCTTGCACGCGTGCGGTGCTACCGCATCAGCACGAGCGCGAAGGCCGTTGGTGGTGGGAAAATCAGACCAAAAAAGAATGCGGCCTGCACGCAGGCAACCTCATTCACACTCAGAAATAATAGCCAAAGTTGGCATTGAAATAGTGGCTCACGCCTGTGCGCGCGGTCATATCCGCGATATTGAGCTGCCTGTGCCAGTCTAAAAACACATACACCGCCCCTGCGGCTATGCCCATGCCCAAAGCGTTATCCGAGGAATCGGGCGCGCTTTGTGGCTTATCCGTCACCCAAGTGTAATCGTTATAAAAATCCAAGGCGCTGATGGGGCCTAGGCTTACGGGCAAGCTGTATTTGACGTTGGTGGTGTAGCTCATCGCCTTGGTCGCAATCTGCGCGTACACGCCACCGTAATAAGCCATGCCTAGGCTTTTTGCCCCCGCACCAAGGTCATAATCGTAATGCGTGGCTTGCAGCTGCACATGAACACGCTGCCACTGGATACTGCTGTGCAGCGCATAGGCTTGGCGCTCACCAAGCTGGCTGTCATTGGTTTTATCCCACACTCCACCGTACAAAGCCGAGCCACCCAGCTCAATGCGCACCTCATCCATAGGGCTAAAGTTCTGCACCAGCCGCAGCGCCCCCATATTAAAACCACCGACATCCACCAAGCCGCCGCTGGCGTAAGTTAGGGTATTGAGCGTGGGCGAATAGCTGTCCGTACCCATGCCCGCAAGGCTACTGTCGTTTTTAAAAAAAGACGCCTGCACATTTAAGCCATTTTGGTTGAACACATAAGTGCCACCAAACTGGTAGTTATCTTCCAAACCCAACACAAAATTGGGGCTTAGGTCGAAGTTGTGGGAGTTGTATTCCTGATTGCCAAAAGGCACTAAGGTCAGCCCTGCATTTAGGCTAGAAGCTGGGCTGAAGTCGTAGCCCAGCTCGGCCACCTGAATCAAAGCCTTATGCGTTTGAAACCAACGCCACTTAGACAGCACGCGCACGCCCTGCACCTTGCCACGCACATCCAAACGGAAGGTATCAAACTTCATCGCACCGCCTTGGTCGCGGTTACCCTCGTCGTAAGCGTAACCAAAACGCACCGCCCCACCGAGCTTTACCGCATCGTTACTGGCCTCATCGGCTTGGGAAAAAGAAACAAAGCTGGCAAGCAGCACAAGAAAAAAAGCTTTCATAAACGCGTCCTATCAATGAGTAACGCTGCAAAGTATAGGGCGTTTTTCGTAGGCTGCTGGGGCTAAACTAAAACAACTCAGAGTGGCTGCCAAGGCGAATGAGCTGTAAATACGCATCGCCATTTTTCAGGTAAAGCAGTATTAAGTCGGGTTTTATATGGCAATCGCGAATGCCCTTGTATTGCCCTGACAGCTCGTGATCACAGTATTTTTCAGGTAAAGTCAGATCGAGGCATAGAGCGTGTAAAGCCTCCGCCCAAGAGGGGGTGGCAAGCTCTAAGAAATGTTTCTTTGCATCCTTCTTAAACTGCTTTTCTAGGATAACCTTACGCATGTTGCTTTAACGTATCCAAGAGCTTTTCTGGGCTTATTGCCCCTGAAAAATCCGTACGCTGCAACGCTTCCTGCATGGCTTTTTGGGTCGTGGCATTAGGTTCTTTTGCTTGGTAATCAAAAGACAAGGGAATGGCATTGGTTTCAGCCACTTGTGTTAAAAACAACTTAAAGGCCTGCGCTGCGCTCAAACCATAGCGCTCAAAAACTGGAAATGCGCGATCTCGTAAATCTTGATCCAAACGTAGGTTAAAGTTAGTCGTCGTCATATTCACCTCTTTTCAACGCACTCTTGTAAAGAAATTGTACGTCAAAGATACGCCTAATGCCAGCAATCCAATTCAAACACCACACCCAAGCTGCGGACGATAAAACGGCCGTCAGCGGTTTCATTGGCGCATTCTAATAGGTCATACCAGGCGTTGCGGGTAAAGCGCGCCCACAGGTCATGGCGCACGCGCACTTCGGCCACCGCCACGCCCTGCACTTGGCTTAGGCGCAGCGGGTGCTCCGCCCCCAGCACCAAAGCATCATTGGTGGTGGTCAGCAAGGAAATTTCATCGGCTTGTGCTTGCACTAGGCTCACAAAAAGCGGGCGGTCTTGCACTTGAATGCGCCATTTTTCCACAGGCGTCACCAAGAAATACTCGCCCTGCTCGTGGCGCAAAATACTGGCAAAGAGGTTCACCAGCTCCAGGCGCTCAAACTTCACGCCCTCGTGCCACCAGCTGCCGTCGGCGCGGATAACGATATCCATATCGCCACTGAAGGCGGGCTGCCATTTTTCCACTGGCGGCACAGGTTGAGCACGGCTCTTACCCACCTGAGCCAATAATGCGTCCAATTTCATCGCTGCGCTCTCACCTTTAAAAACGCCCAGTATAAAGCTGGATAAAAACAAAAGGCATAAAAAAAGCCCCGCTTACGTGAGGCTTTTTTTGCAACCTAGGCTGCGAACGATCTTAGTGACCGTAGATGCGTTTTACAGAACCGGCTTGTGACAGGTCTTTGATTTGCAAAGAACCGATGGATGCACCACCGATACCTACAGAAGCGATGCTCAAAGTACCAGTAGAGGCAGAACCTTGAATGTACACACCGCCACCAGCAGAAGCCAAGCCGCCTTTAGCGTAAATTACTTGAGTAGAACGCATCATGCCGCCAGCACCGTCGTCGTATTTCAGACCACGAACTTCAATAGCGCCGCCTAAAGCGTCCACATCCAAGTTTTCAATTCTGGAGTTGCTGTCGGTAACGATGGCCATTTCAGAGCCTTGAGCAACAGCGCCACCTAGATCAGCAGCTACGCCATTGATGGTGTAAGTGTTGGTCGCAGACACTGCGCTGTTATTGGCCACATCGCTTAAGTTAACAATGTGAGCAGAAGACGCGCCAGAGCGTTGGGTCATTGCCAAGTTGCTAACCAGTGTTGCGCCACCTGTGCCCGCTGCAGTTTGAGCATTGCTGCGCAACTGTACAGTGCCAACTGTCGTTAATTTAGCATCGGTAGCAGCGCTGGTTTCAGTGATCAAGTTACCGTAGGTGTCAACGTCAATGGTTTGAGTGGTGCTAACAGTACCACCGCCTGCGGCTTTAATCGCAATGTCAGTGATGACCACAGAACCGCCATTGGTAGAAGCAGCAACAGTACCGTCGGTGTCGGTGTAGGTCACAGAACCGATGGTGATACCAGCAGAACCCGTGGTAGTTTCAATGGTCACACCTGCTTGACCGGTGGTGTCAGACATTGTGGCGTCATCGAGAGCAACCATGCCAGCTTGTGCAGTGAATGCAGTGGCGGCGGCGATAGCGGCGGCGAGAGTAGTTTGTTTGAGAAGTTTCATGTGCACACTCCTAATTTTATTGTTGTTTGGGCGGTTGCCCGATGCACTTTAAAGTTGTTGGGCGGCTGCCCCATTCATGTCCCCTGCAAGCAGGTAAACTCTGAATTTGTTGTCTTTATTCTTGTTTTGCTTGGGGCTTCTACGGCAGTATTTTCATACTTTAGTCGGAGCTGGCCTCGCATTGGTGTTCAATCTAAAGGCTTGCTTTTCAGTTGTCTAGCCCTTGGATTACATTTT